>CAYTUO010000171.1:0-9162 GCA_964441015.1 uncultured Pleurocapsa sp. | reverse complement strand
TGTGGGGGACAGTTATCAGTAATCAGTAATCAGTTATCAGTGAACTAATTCCCAATCACCAATCACCAGTCACTCTTCACCAATCACCAATCACTAATGACTCATAACTATTGGCGTTTGATTCCCTTACTTGAGGCATCTGGTGAAGTGCAAATGGCGCTCGATCGCTGGCTGTTGCAACAGCATCGACAAGGCAAGCATCCTCCCTGTCTGCGATTTTATACCTGGTCGCCCGCAGCCATTTCCCTGGGCTATCACCAATATCAATACCCGGAATTTTGGCACGAATTATCCTGGAAAGGAAAGCCTCTTGACTTAGTACGTCGCCCAACGGGAGGACGGGCAGTTTTGCATCAAGGGGATTTGACGTATATGGTTGTCACATCTAATCTTTCAGGCAAACGGGCAGAAACGTATCAAAAAATTTGTGAATTTCTGATTGAGGGATGGCGATCGCTGGGAGTTGAGCTAGATTATGGCAGTGCGGAACGCGGATACATTCATAATCCCAACTGTTTCGGTACAGCAACCAATGCGGATTTAGTCACCTCAGACGGAGACAAACTCATTGGTAGCGCCCAACTGCGACAAGGAGACGCTATCCTACAGCACGGTTCTATGGTATTAGAGCGCGATCGCCTGCTCTTTGAGCGAGTCTTTGGCGATCGTGCCCCCAAACCAGTTCGATTACCAATCCAAGAAACGGGAGAGAAGCTCCTTCAAGTAGTCGTAGAAACCCTCACCCAAGCAGCTACCCAGTGTTTTGGCATTGAATTAGTCACCCAACCTCTATCGGAATCGGATTATCAAGAAATTCTATTACCGAGCGCCAAGAACGACATCTGATACACAACTCAGGATAAACTACATTATGTTAATAGAATTCGTGTTGATATCATGAGTGTAGTTAGCCAAGTTATTCTCAAAGCCGACGACGAACTCCGATATCCCAGTAGTGGAGAACTCCAGGGGATCCAAAAATTTTTAAAAACTGGCGTACAGCGTATCCGTATCGCTGAAACCCTTGCAGAAAACGATAAAAAAATTGTCGATCAAGCCCAAAGACAGTTGTTCAGAAAGCGCCCTGATTTCAGAGCGCCTGGAGGCAATGCTTATGGCCAGCGCCAGTATAACCAATGCCTGCGAGACTATAGCTGGTACTTGCGGCTAGTAACTTACGGCATCATGGCGGGTAGTATCGAGCCAATCGATAAAATCGGTCTCATTGGCGTTAAAGAGATGTATAACTCTCTCAACGTTCCCGTTCCTGGCATGATTGAAGCTATTCGTTGCCTCAAAGAAGCTGCTTTAGGGCTACTTAGCAAGGAAGATGCCACGGAAGCTGCTCCCTACTTTGATTACATTATCCAGGTAATGTCATAACCAAATTTTTCAAGCTAGAATTCTGGAGTCTGAGAAGGTTGGCTGAATTTTTTCAGATTTCAGAATTCAAAATTCTAAATTCTAAGATGTCTCGGACTCAAACCTTCCCTTTCCTTTCTTGTTCCCTTATCCTGCTTACTTATGGAGTTTTTGGCTGGATTGTCGCTCAATCGAGCATTATTTGGAGCGAATGGCTAGTCGAACAAGGGAAAGCCTGGGGATGGGTAATAGACGATGAATCTGCCTATATAATTGTCGATCTGTTGGGCGCTGCTCTAATTTTGTTAATTGCAATAGCATTGACTGCTCCTATTGCCTTGATAACTATCTTTTTTGGCAGTTGGCTCAGATCGGAGGCTAAAGCCTGGATCTCAATCCTGGGTTGGTCTTTTGCTGTAGTATTTATTATTCGCTGGATTAATTACTTTACCAAACTTTTAGTATTGCTGTGTGCTGCTCTTTTAGGTCGGTTAGAACTTCAGGCAGCAGGTTACAATAACTGGCAAACGTTTATAATTCTTAGCCTAGTATGTTTAGGTGGCTTTAGCAGTGGCGTACTCAGTTTTATGATGTGGGGACGCTAGTATCAGTAATCAGTAATCAGTAATCAGTAATCAGTAATCCATTTCCAATAATTAAAAATAATTGTTATGCCTGAAAAATCAGAAAAAAAATCTCTCCAGCGAATAATTCTCATCGCGGTTAGTGTTGCTTTCCTGGGGACAATGGTATTCCCTATTGTTCAAATGTTGGGCGACTCTTCCCAACCGTCAAATAATGCTGCAACCCCCGATAAAATAGCTATATACGAACAGTTACAAGAGAAAGCAAAAGGATACGACGAAGTTCTAAAGCGAGAACCAAACAACCCAATGGCTCTCAACGAATTGGCAAAAACTCGATATCAGATGTACCAACTCAAAGGAGACATTAGCGATCTCAAGGAAATGGTTGAACCATTAGAGAAATTGGTGAAGCTCTATCCCGAACAGAAAGAGCTAACGACTTTGTTAGGGGCGATCGAGCAGCAAGTCGCTCCAGAGAGTCAGCCTCAAAAACCAACAGCCGAAAGTCAAAAGTGATAGGAAAATGGGGAATGGGGCCTGGAAAATTCTCTAATTTGCGAAGCACGATCGCCGCTCCCTATTAAATCCAGTCTTCTTCTTCCTCATCTTGTCGTGTCTGTTGGTCTAGGGTTTCCCGATAGGGAGGTCTAATCACTCGATAGTCAGCATCGTAAACGCGATCGCTTTTATTTTCTTGTTTTGGTTTGTCTGTATCTTTTTCTTTCTCTGGTCTCTCTCTGGGTTCTCGATAGACGTAGGAGTAGACAGAACCCGTGCGAGTAGATGTTTTAGGTTTTTGCTCTACTTCAAAAACAGTAGATTTGTCTTCTTCTAATTTGTTCTCAACATTGTCGGTTCTATTTTCGGATACTGGTGAGGGTTCGCGGGTCGCAAATTCACGAACAGAGTCACGAATGGACTCGCGCACGGGTTCGCGGACGGATTCTCGAATAGGTTCGGGAGCGGGTTTTTCAACTTCCCAATCATCCCATTCTTCTTTGGAATTCCTTGCTTCCCAATCAGATTTGGCAGATGATACTGGAGTCTGTTGAGGCGATCGCGAGATGTCTTGTGGCGGACGATAGTCTGAGGAAATCTGAGGAGTCCGAGGAGGAGGCGGTGGGGAGTAGGGTCTCGATCGCTCTGCTTGGAAATTTCGGGGAACGGATGGCTTTGGAAAAGAAGATAAGATTTGCCAAAAAATGCTAGTAATAGCGCCAGCCGCAATAAATAATAAAACCCAGAGCGCGATCGGTAACCTCGCACTAGCAAGATTTCCCAAAAAAACTAAAGTAACTGGTTGCTGATTTTGTACGAAAAAAACAATCCCGACACCCAATACCAGTAAAAAAATTACTAACCGCATAGTACTTAGTCCTTAATCATGAGTCTTTGGGAATGGGAAGTGTGAATCAGTTACCAGTTACCAGATTTTGGATTTTGGATTAATTTTTCCTCTACTCCTAGTCACCGATCACCAATCACCAATCACCAATCACTGATACTAATGTCCTTGCCAGCGATTGATAGGAATGCAGTCAATGTCTAATTGATCGAGGGCGCGAGCTACCACAAAATCGACCAAATCCTCTATAGTTTGTGGGTTGTGATACCATGCAGGAATCGCCGGAACTATTCTAGCGCCTGCTTCTGCCAATGTGGTGAGATTTCGCAAGTGAATCAAGCTAAAAGGTGTCTCGCGGGGAACGATAACCAAAGGACGACCTTCTTTGAGTTGTACGTCAGCCGCTCTTTCCAATAAGTCAGAACTTAAGCCCGCCGCCAGTTTAGCCACCGTACTCATACTACACGGGATGACAAGCATCCCCAACGTCCGAAAAGAACCGCTTGCGAGCGTGGCTCCTACATCTCCCCAACGGTGACAGCGAAGCTTGCCTGTGGTTGGTACTTTCGCTTGCTCTCGCCAAAATTGTTCCTGTAGGTCTGGTTCTGGTGGCATACGAATATTGCTTTCTGCTTGCCAGACCATATAGGTTGCTTTTGAGGCTACTACGTCAATGACATAATCGGCTTCCAAAAGAAATTTTAAGGCACGAACTGCATAAATTAATCCCGAAGCCCCGCTAATACCGAGTATTAAGGGACGGACATTTGAACTGGTCACTGACAAGCTTGTAGGCATTTAAGTTACTTGTTGAGAGAAGGCAGAAGCGCGATAAGCAGCTATGCAGGAGTTCAGTAGTTCAGTAGTTCAGTAGTAAATATTCCCCATTCTCCCTTGTCCCCCTTGTCCCCCTTGTCCCCCCACACTCCCAATCACCTTCTCACCAATCACCAATCACTGATAACTGGTCACTGATTAAATCAGTCCTTCAAGTTCTAATTCTTCGATCATCTGAAGACCGCGAGGATCGCCGACTCTTAATAATGCTCCTTTGGCATCTTCTTTAACGCCTAAATCTTCATCTTCAACCAAAGCTTCGAGAAGAGCATCGATCGCCGTCGCGTAGATGACATTTAACGGCAATTCGCGACACAACTGTCCGATCGACCAAGCACAGTTACTTCTGATGGCGGCTACCGGATCTCGCCTCAATCCTTCAATTAAAGGCGCAATGGCAGCGATGATGTCTTCATATTCTAGTTTAGCGACTTGAGCTAAGCTACTGGCAGCCCAAAGGCGTACTGCGGAAATATCCGTTTTGAGCGCGTGGATGAGAGGTCGAACGGAACGGCGATCGCGACAGTTTCCTAACGCCCAAACAACCCCTTTACGAACGTAGCCATTCCAATCGTTATTGAGGGCAGCAATCAGGGGTTCGACAGCATCGGGACTGGTGTTGCGTCCTAAGGCATAAGCGGCACTTACCCGCACCAAGGGACAGACATCCGTCAGCAATTGGATGAGGTGCGCGATCGCCCGATCGTCTCGAAGTTCGCAAAATGCCCTTGCCGCCAGCATCCGTTGAGGCGTTTCTGGGCTAGTTAACAGTGCCAGCATTTCTTCTGGATCGGCAGGTGGAGTTTCTGTCCCCGACTCTACCGAATCTAGAGGATCTGAGGAACTGTCGAGTCGCTCTTCTGATTCAATTACGCTGAGATCGTCATCGTTATACATACTCGATCAATTATCGCATCGAATCTTAATTTTAAAAAAGCAGGGGGCAGAAAGAAGAAATAGAGTTAAGGATTCCAATTTTTCTCACTTTTAAAGTTGTTTGAGCGTAGAAAAAGATTGAATTTGGTAGCCTAGACGACGATAGAGAGCGAGGGCAACTTGGTTATGGGAGAACACTTGAAGGCCGATTTGGCGATCGCCTCTTGATGCTGCCCAGGTTTCAGCTTTGTGGATCAGCGCCTTGGCAATTCCGCGACGGCGATGTTCTGGGGCAACATAGAGCAAGAAAATGTAGGCATAGCGATCGCCACTGACTTGATCGACGGCATTTCCCATCCACAGACAAGCGATTGGTACTGACTCGGTAGATTCAACCCACCAGAGGGGAGTATCTGAAGATAAATAATTCTCAACTGTTTGAGCTAGATGAGAAAAGTCTTGGCGATCGGGGAAGAGTTCTTGGTATGTCAGAGTCATAAACTCGATTAGCAAAGCTCTATCTCTCCTAGAGCCTATCTGCAATCGACAGTCATTTGGCAAGCTGCAATCCATCTAATCCCTAATAACTATTAGCTAATAGCTATTAACGGACGACTGATTTGCAACATTGAGATCTTCAGTAGGTGCGGGTGCTGCCATATCTGAAGGTAGAAAAATACGAGCGCTAGTTGCCAGTAATGCGACTAAAAATACCAAGACGATGAGAAAAGGAGCGATGTATTGACGAAAAAATGTCATTTGAGTTGAAGAGTGCGATCAGGTTTTCTGACGAAGTAGCTCAAGCTTAGCGAGCTATCTGTGTCTAGTTTAGCGAGTATCCCAGGCAATAGCTGGAGTTGGTAGTGAGCAACCACTAGAACCCGTCAGGATTTAGTGGTGGGATCTGTCACAATATTTGCCCCGTTTCAATGTAACCCGCAAGCTATCTTCTATAGCCTCATCGATAACTGCCTACCAACAGCAAACCTGAGAAGTCTAAGCGGTACGCTGGAACTTTTGAGGACTGGCAGGCGTAAAAATCTTCCCGTCGCTAGGCGGGCAATCCCTTTTAAACGAGCTTGTAGTCTTGTCTGGAGAAAAGTAAGTTGACTTTCACGCCTACCAGTGACATAAAAAGGCGTAAAAGCCAGTTTTCCGTAGAGAACGTCGGCTCTGTGAGTCAGGCTCAGTCCGTTTTTGTAATGCTCAATATTAGGCATTCCCCCATGTTCTCCATAATTTCGGAAGGGAATGTAGTTTTTGAGTTTTTTAGCGCGTAGGAAAGAATCGACACCAGAATCCCAGCTAGAGTAATTAGCAGTTCCAATTTTTTCCTTGACTTCTTTGGCTAGCTCGATGAGACAGCGAGCGCCTTGAGGAGTAACAATGTAAGCAACTGTTGAAGCCGAATATCCTTGTGCGTAACCTTCTTGGGAGACGCTATAAACTTGAGGGGCGCAGGCATACAACCAAGCCACTCCTACAGTGTTATCGTCAGGGTTGAAGGGGAGGGGAAGTTTCCCAAATCCCAGCACTGGGACAAAATCTGCCTCGACAATCAGAGTGAGTTGGTTTTGTTGCAGAGCGCTTTCCCAAGCTTGCTTGTGGTTGAGAAGGCAAAGATAACTCGGCGAATAATTTTTATATTCTTCCTTGTTTTCTTGTCTGAGGACTTTGCACGGTAAGCTTTCTTGTCTAAAGGCTTCTTCGAGTAGTTTGGTTGACTCCTTATAAGCAATAATAAAAACTTGACTAATGCGATCGCTTAACTGAGTTGTCATTTGTCATTCGTCCTTTATCCTATTGCTTTAACTTTCGTGCGGCTCCCATCATTTGACCCAGGAAAGGTAAACCAATAATAGCTGGTAAAAAATAACGAGAGGTACACAATAAACCTAACGCTGCTCCTGTTTGGGCATCAAAATAGGGTTGGTAAAAGAAAATTAGTGCAGCATCGCGCGTTCCTACTCCTGCAAAAGTTAAAGGCAATAATCCAGCTAAAATTGCCAGAGGCGAGAGCGCTAGATTAATAATAAACGGTGTCCAAGCTTTAAGCGCTAGGATAAATAACCAGATTTGTAATAGATGCAAAAACCAGGTAAAGATAGAAGTGGCTGAAACAATTAATAACTGCTGTTTGTCGCTCCAGAAATAATCATGCATTTCTTGCCAAGAAGTTTGTAAATTTTGTAGTTTTTTTTTCAATTTCTTGGGAGAGAATTTGATAGCATTAATAAAAAATATCTGAGCAAATTGACGCGAACCAAGCAACAATAACCCAAAAATTAAACCTCCCGTTACTGCTAGCGTCATCGTCCAAAATAGTCCGTTTTTTTCTGGATAAACAAACAAGCCAAAAACGCACCATAAAAGCAGAGAAAGCATATCGCAGGCTTTTTCAAAGACGACAAGAGATAGGGATAAAGAACCGCTTAAATGCCCGCGATCGCGCATAAAATAGGCTTTAACAATATCCCCCATTTTGGAAGGCAATACCATATTAAGGACGCTGGCACCTAAAATCAGACGGTTAGCTTCAATAAATCCCAGACTGGTTCCTTTTGGCATCAATTGTTGCAGTCGCCATGAGGTAACCATAGTAATAGGAATAACCATACCAAGGCTAATTGCCATCCAAGTGCGATCGCAATTTTGAAAAACCCGAATTAACCCTTGGAAATCTATTTTGGAATAGATAATTAAAAGAATCGCAACGCTGACAGCAATAGAAATAAATCGTTTCATGTTCGAGAATTACGAGATAGTCGGTTAACAAGACTCCCAGGCTAAAATTAGAGTACCAGGGATGAGATAGTTAATCTAGCCATGCAAGAGTTAAAAACTTCAATACCTTCAGATACTTGGGTGACAGCTAGCTGGGATGATTATATTCAGATTGTCAGCAATCCTATCTATGACAAAGCTAAGTGCTATTATCACAATGAACAATTACGGATTGAAATGTCGCCTGTAGGTCACGACCATTCTTCAGATAATACCATTATTGGTTTTGCAATTAATCTATATGCAGTTGTTAACAACATTCCTCTTAAAGGATTGACTAACTGTAGCTTTCGTCAACAGGGAGTACAAGAATGTCAGCCAGATTTGTCGTATTATCTGAGAGAAAAAGCACAAGTTGTTCCCTATGGTACTAAGATTATTAGTCTCAACCAATATCCGCCACCCGACTTAGCTATTGAAATAGGCGATACTTCTTTAACAGACGATTTAAATCGTAAAAAGATTTTATATGAACAGTTATCAGTCTCGGAATATTGGGTAGTAGATGTAACGAAAACAAAAATACTTACTTTTGCTATTACTGACGAGAAAAGTCAGTCAATAACAGAGTCTCAAGTTTTACCTGGACTAAAAATAAATGTATTAGAAGAAGCTTTACAGCGCAGCCGAATAACTGATCAAACTCAAGTATGTGCTTGGCTATTAGAACAATTTCAAATAAAATAATTTTATAGATAACTTAAGAATCTTCTTTATTCAAAGCATATTTAACAGCTTTGCGTTGTAATTCTGTTAATTTAGGTAGCTGATTTTCTCTAAAAGAAAATTCTTTTTCAAACTTTAAACCTACTTTTTCCATCACTCGAATTGATCGTTTATTATCTGCCAAAGTCCAGCTAACAACTCGTTGTACTTCCCATTCTGTAAACCCCTTAGATACTAAAGTTTGTGAACCTTCTGTGGCATAACCTTTTCCCCATTTATTCGGATGCAATCGATAACCAAGGGCAATTTCATTATCTGCTACTATTTTTAATTCGACTCCTAATTGATTTTCCGTAGCTGGATAAAAATGAAACCAACCGCTAAACTCATTACTTAATTTTTCAATTACCGCCCAAATTCCATAATGTTTGTATTTTTCATAAAATTGCATCATTTTGGGCAAAGATTGATTTTTGATAGTTTCGTAATTAGTAATTTTTCCTCCACTACCCCAACGAATTATTTCTGAGTTGCTATCTAGAAATAATAAATTCTCTACATCATCTTCAGTAAATTCGCGCAGCATTAATCTTTCAGTCTCTAGAAAAACTTTCATATTTCTCTGCTCCTCTGCGTGAGAAAAAAATCATAAATCTCGCTCTAATATCAAATTTTGCTCTGCTTCAAGTTGCTTAACTTTCTCTT
>CAYTUO010000170.1:0-9204 GCA_964441015.1 uncultured Pleurocapsa sp. | reverse complement strand
ACACTTCCCACACTTCCCACACTTCCCACACTTCCCACACTCCTAATCACCAATCACCAATCACCAATCACCAATCACCAATCACCAAAAATTTAAACAAATTTTAATGGTGTTGAGGTTAGTTTTTTTATTAGATAGAAAGTTATATTTCTTAGTAAAAATTTATGATTCTTAAAAATATTATGAATTTTTGAAAACAATTTCTTAGCCGACCTCTACTCTAGAAAGAAACTAGCAAACGAAGAAAAACAAAATAAATTTAGACCTCTGAGAAGATTAGTCGCGAAAAACTGTATTTTTCAGAGATTATAAAATATGAAACATTTTAAAGAGAGTGAGACAAAATTTGAGGATCGACGTAGCATATAGAATGCTGTCAGACTCTAAAAAGGCGATTTTCGACTTGCAAAAGAGTCATTAACTGAGTTTAAAACTCGCAAAAAGATAGCAACAATAACTCGCAAGAAAAATTTTTATTTGTTATTGTTTCAGTGTAGGTAACAAGGAAGGATAAGATATGGCTATAGCTGTCCCTAAAGAGATTGAGGCGGGCGAAAAAACTGTCTCGCAACCCAAAAAACCGAAAAAAATTGGCGTTCCAAAAGAAATTTATCCCAATGAATGTCGAGTTGCTGTTACGCCTGACACAGCCAAGAAACTGCAAAAGCTAGGTTTTGAAATTTTAATTGAGACAGGTGCGGGACAAGCAGCGCATTTTTCGGACGAAGCTTATAGAGAAGCGGATTGCCAGATTATCCCCGATACCCAAACCCTCTGGACAGAAGCAGATATTATCCTGAAGGTGCGCCCGCCCGAACTGCAAGAGGTTGAAAGACTCTCAGAAGGAGGAACCCTCATTAGTTTTATTTGGCCTGCCCAAAATCAGGATCTACTGAACAAATTAGCCCAACGCAACGCCACCGTAATTGCGATGGATGCAGTACCGCGCATCAGCCGTGCCCAAAAATTGGATGCCCTGAGTTCGATGGCAAATATTGCTGGCTATCGGGCTGTGATTGAAGCGGCGAATAACTTTGGCCGCTTTTTTACTGGACAGATTACCGCAGCCGGAAAAGTGCCTCCCGCGAAAGTATTGGTGATTGGCGCAGGTGTAGCCGGACTTGCTGCTGTTGGTGCGGCTAAAGGGTTAGGGGCAGTTGTCCGCGCTTTTGATACTCGTCCTGCGGTGAAAGAACAGGTAGAAAGTATGGGGGCAGAGTTTCTCGAACTCAACTTTAGTGAAGATGGGACGGGTGAAGGCGGTTACGCCAAGGTGATGAGTAAAGAGTTTATCGAAGCTGAAATGGCCTTGTTTGCCCAGCAAGCGAAAGAAGTCGATATTATCATCACGACGGCACTGATTCCTGGGAAACCTGCGCCCAAGCTTATTACCGAAGAAATGGTATCCAGCATGAAGCAAGGTTCCGTCATCGTCGATTTGGCGGCGGAACAAGGAGGCAACTGCGAAGTAACTAAACCCAATGAAGTTTATCGTTACAAAGGAGTAACCATCATCGGATTTACGGATTTGCCCAGTCGTATGGCGAATCAGTCAAGTCAGCTTTATGGCACGAATCTCTGGCACTTGTTGAAAGATATGGGCGGTGCTGAAGATTATAAAGTCGATTTTGAAGACGAAGTGGTTCGAGGTGCGTTGGTACTGCACGAAGGAAAAATCACGTGGCCGCCACCGAAAATTAGTCAACCTTCTCCCCAAACTAAGCCAGCGCCTCAAGCTCAATCCGCCGTTCCTACAGCAGTTGCCAAAGAAACGCAAAAGAAGGGAACTAGTGGTTTATTCTGGGTGGGATTGGCTGTTTTAGCCCTTATAGGACTGGGTATTAGTGCGCCGTCGTCTTTTCTGTCTCACTTTACGGTATTTGTCCTTGCTTGTTTTGTCGGTTGGCAAGTCATCTGGAGTGTAGTGCCAGCCCTACACACCCCATTGATGAGCGTGACAAATGCGATTAGCGGCATTATTATCATTGGCGGGATGCTACAGATTTCGGGATCGTTCGATTCACCTACGACTATTTTGGGCGCGATCGCGATTCTAGTTGGAACCATCAATATCTCCGGTGGCTTTCTCGTTACTCAACGAATGCTCAAGATGTTTAAAAGATAAGTCTGAATTTTGAATTCAGGTTACTAATTTGAGTAGAAGGAACTTATGTCAAACAGCTTAATAACAGTCGCGTATATTGCGGCAAGTGCCTTATTTATCCTCAGCTTGGGCGGACTATCCCACCAGGAAACAGCGCGAAAAGGTAATGTTTACGGCATTATTGGCATGATTATCGCCTTTATCGCCACTGCGTTGAGTTCCCAAGTAACGGGATACGGGCTTTTAGTTTCTGTCGTCCTCCCTGGGGCAATTATCGGTGCGATCGTCGCCTCTCGTGTAGCAATGACCTCTATGCCAGAATTAGTGGCTATGCTGCACAGTTTTGTCGGCCTTGCCGCCGTCTTGGTAGGAGTTGCCAATTATTTAAGTCCCGATCGCTCGATAACAGGCACAGAAGAAACCATTCACCAGATCGAAATCTATATCGGCGTATTCATCGGGGCAATCACCTTTACAGGATCGATAGTGGCTTTCGGCAAACTGCGAGCTATTATCAGTAGCAAACCCTTGATGTTACCTGCCCGCCATTTACTCAATCTTGGAATGCTGGTGGTTACCTTGTGGCTAGGATTCCAGTTTATGAGCGCAGAATTTCCTCATGGACTGCAACCCTTGTTAATTATGACGGGAATTGCCTGCGTCTTGGGAATCCATTTGGTAGCAGCGATTGGCGGTGCAGATATGCCTGTCGTTATTTCCATGCTCAACAGCTATTCAGGTTGGGCCGCCGCCGCCGCAGGTTTTATGCTATCCAATGACCTACTCATCATTACGGGTGCGTTAGTGGGAAGTAGTGGCGCAATTCTGAGCTATATTATGTGTCGCGCCATGAATCGTTCTTTCATTAGCGTCATTCTCGGCGGTTTCGGTGAAGGTGCAGGCAAACCAGCAGTCCAAGGAGAACAACAACCTGCGGGCGAGGTGAAAACGATAACGGTTGAAGAAACGGCCGAACTGTTACGCAATGCTAGGAGTGTTATTATTACCCCTGGTTACGGGATGGCAGTTGCCCAAGCACAACACGCCGTATCGGACATTACTAAGATTCTGCGCGATCGCAAAGTTAACGTTCGCTTTGGCATCCATCCGGTAGCAGGACGACTCCCAGGACACATGAATGTTCTGCTAGCAGAAGCTAATGTCCCTTATGACATCGTTTTAGAAATGGACGAGATCAATGAGGACTTCCCCGAAACCGACGTAGTGTTGGTAATTGGGGCGAACGATACCGTCAATCCTAGTGCCTTAGAAGATCCCAATAGTCCCATTGCAGGAATGCCCGTGCTAGAAGTGTGGAAATCTGCTCACGTAGTCGTGATGAAACGCAGTATGGCAAGCGGTTATGCTGGAGTCGAAAATCCTTTGTTCTACAAAGAGAATGCACAAATGCTCTTTGGTGATGCCAAGAAAAATGTAGATGCAATCTTGGTTCACTTGCGTGAAGATGCAGGCGTTACTCCAGAAAAAGTGTTAGTTGCAAGTTAATCTTTAACTTGGAGAAAGTAGCGATCGTCTTAAATAGTAGGGCGATCGCTATTTTTTATTTATTAACCTGAGTTCGCTAACTGACGAAGTGTTGGGAGCGTCGTTCGTTCAGAGGATATCTGAAAAGTCAAAAATAATGCGATCGCAATTCGCGTTTAGCTGACCTTGCCGCGATCGCACTTCCTGTAATATTTTTCCAGCTTTACTGATTGACTCGTTATCTTTTAGATAGAAACAACTAAATTATTGAGATTTAAGGGAACTCAAATGACAACTAACGCTTCTTTGGAGGAACGGCTTGCAGCAGTAGAAGCAGCGATCGCCCAATTGCAGAAGCAAATCGCAACTCCTCAAACGACCAATTGGCTACAACAAATTACAGGGTCTTTCAAAGATGAGCCTGCTTTTGAAGAAGTGCTTGCTTATGGTCGAGCGATTCGTCAAGGAGATGAATCGATCCTCGAAGCGCAAGACGAGTCATGAAATATTTATTGGATACAGACCATCTGAGCATTCTTCAGCGCCAAGCGGGGCAGGATTACACCAACCTTTCGACACGCATGGCTCGCCATCCACTATCAGATTTTGCCGTATCGACTTCTTATCCCGAACTGAGGTTTATTAAGTTCAGTTATTAAAGGGAATTGAAATTATAGTTTATTGATTTGAAGTAGATTTCTCGATTTTTTGCATAATATCTCTGGCAAATCTTTCACTAAATCCAGCAATAAAAGCATAAGTAAAAATAAAATATTCTTGTTTTTGTTCTTGTTTATCAGGAATTTTGATGGGGATTATCCCAGAGGCTAATAAACAAAAGATAAAAATACCAAGAATTGTTACTATAGCAGGCTTGAAAAAACCAATAAAAAGGGGAATGAGTTTATCTTCTTGAGGACATTCTTTAAAATCTCTAATTCTTAATAAAATACTAGCAATGCTCCCCAATCCTCCTCCCAATCCAGCTATAGTCAGTAGATAAGTATCGATTCCTAAAACTGTTTTGACTAGAGCCATTAAGCCAAACAGGAGAGGTAAATATGGCACATAGAGTGCAAAAAGAAGACCAGCAATTACTTTACTCGGTGCCGACCAAGATCTAATGACAACTCGATACCAAAAACGATACTTTTTGACTTGTTGTTGTAAATTTTCTCGCAGTTTTTTGGAGGCGATTATATTTTTCTCTTTGAGCAAAAAATAGATACCTAGCTCTACAGACTCAATAACATTGGGAATTTTATATTCTTGGATTTGCTGAAGCAAATTAACATATTCGGCAATTTCTATTTTAAAATCTTCTTCTAATTCAACTGGATTGATAATATCTAACTCAAGTTTTATCTTATCAATCGCTTCTATTGCTTTTTGACTGATAGATTCAGGGATCAACTCAGATGTATCTAAATTAGTTTTGTTGTTTTTAATTCCGATTAATTCACTCATATTATTAAAATTTTTTTGTCACTATAAGTGATAACTACAAATAAAAACAGCAGCTTTCCCGATTTGAGTCAGGTAATATTCTAAGCTTGAGATATAAAGTCGCGATCGCGAATCGATGGAAGTTCCTCGCCTACACCCAGACACTATCGAAGAGGTTAAACAACGGGTTGACATTTACGATGTCGTCTCCGAATATGTTGTGCTGCGAAAGCGGGGAAAAGACTATGTGGGTTTATGTCCCTTCCACGACGAAAAAACGCCGAGTTTTACCGTCAGTCCTAGCAAGCAGATGTATTATTGCTTTGGTTGTCAGACGGGTGGGAATGCGATTACCTTTTTGAAGGAACTGAGGAAAGACTCTTTTAGCGATGTTATCCTCGATCTGGCCAGACGCTATCAAATTTCCGTTAAAACTCTCGAACCCGAACAAAGACAAGAACTTCAGCGTCAACTATCTCTGCGCGAACAACTTTATGAAATTTTGGCGCTGACGGCAAGTTTTTATCAACACGCCCTTCGACAACCCCAAGGAGAAGTTGCGCTCAATTATTTAAAACGCGATCGCCAGTTAAGTGAGGCAACAATTGGACAATTCCAGTTGGGATATGCCCCCGCCGGATGGGAAACCCTCTATCGCTATCTGGTGGAACAAAAACGCTATCCGCTCGCCTTAGTAGAAGAAGCAGGATTAATTAAACCCCGCAAAACAGGGAATGGCTATTACGACCAATTTCGCGATCGCCTTACAATCCCCATCCATGATGCTCAAGGGAGAATTATCGCTTTTGGCAGTAGAACTTTAAGCGGGGAAGAACCCAAATACCTCAATTCTCCAGAAACACCGCTTTTTGAGAAAAGTAAAACCCTCTTTGCCCTCGATAAAGCGAGAAATAGTATTAGCAAAGAAGATCGCGCTATTGTGGTTGAAGGATATTTCGACGCGATCGCGCTTCATACCAAAGGAATCACCAATGTAGTTGCTTCGCTAGGAACAGCTTTTACCCAGCAGCATATTAGATTGCTAATGCGCTACACCGAATCGAAACAAATTATCTTCAATTTCGATGCCGATAATGCGGGAAAAACCGCAACCCACCGTGCCATTAGCGAGATCGAACCCCTCGTCAATGCCGGAGTTGTGCAAGTCAGAATTCTCAATCTTCCCGATGGCAAAGATGCCGATGAATTCCTGAAATCCAGTCCCGAAGCAGCCGAAAAATACCGCCAACTCATTCACAGTGCTACTCTGTGGTTGGATTGGCAAATTCAACGACTGCTGCCAGGGCGCGATCTCAAACAAGCCGACCAATTCGAGCAAGTAGCGCAAAATATGGTCAAATTGCTTAATAAACTGGAGGATAGCAATCAAATCACTTACTACGTTCGCTACTGCGCTGAAATTCTCAGTCAGGGAGATGCTCGACTCATTCCCATGCACGTCGATAGCTTGCTCTCTCAAACCAGCAAAAAATCAAAACGGCGTTTTGTCGCTCACTCCGCGCAACCCGTCCAACCTCTTCCTTTGGCGAGTACAGAAAAAAGCCTCCTAGATACCGCCGAAGCTGATCTTTTAGGAATCTATCTGCATTGTCCCGAATACCGAGGCGCGATCATCGATGCGCTAGAAGAGAAAGAATTACTGTTTACGCTGTCTCACCATCGCTTTTTGTGGCAGCAGATTGTCGCGTTACCAGAGATGGCTAACGAGCCAAGTGATCGCCTGATTTCGAGCTTGCAAGACCGCCTAGCGCAATTTCCAGAGCAAATCAACCAATTGTCTTACCTGTTTCACCTGAGTGAAACCAAACATTGGGAAGATAGTACTCGCGCTCCTACCATGATTCGCACCGCGATCGCGTCTATCGAACAAGTCGTTAAGGAAAGATATCGACGGTACTGCATTCAACAACTGCAACAACTCGATCCAGCCAAAGAAGCACAACGAAGACAGTATTTCTATCAAGAGCTTCAAACTACGATCCAGCGCCTTCGGGAATTAGAAAAGCTACGTCATCATTCCCAAGGGTAAAATTAGCCCCATAAGATAGAAAGGTCAAATACAAAACCAGGCAAAAATCAGTAATCAGTAATCAGTATTTTGAATGAAAGAATTTTGAATTGCCTATCAAGATCGCCTCTCCAAAATGGCTCGAATGTTAGGGAGAGCAGCTTCAATCATTTCAGGCTTCAGAGTTGTCATCTGCCAACTTTCCCTCTGCTCAAGCCGTTGCGACCACGCTTGTAGGTATGGGTAAGCCTCCAGAGAGAAACCAAAGTGAGACAAAGAGGGCACTAGCGTTCCAGCAACAACTTCTGCCAGTGTAAATTTTTCCCCGGCAAAGTAGGGACGATCGCCTAAAAGACTTTCATAAAACTGCAAAACAGTTTTCACTCGCGATCGAGCCGCTTCAAGCTTCTTGGCATCAATATCTAGCCCTACAAATTGTCGAGTTAAATAGGTGGCAGCAGCCTGAATCTCATTGATGGCAATCATCTCGACCATACGAACAATGGCGATCGCACTCGGATCGGTGGGCATAAGAGATGGCGTTGGATATTTTGCCTCTAAATAATCCAAAATGGCTAGCGACTCAACTAAATGCAATCCGTTATCTATAATTACGGGAATTCGCTGAAGCGGGTTAATTGCTGTAAAGTCATCGCCAAACTGATCCCCATCTAGATTCACCAAAATTGGCTCAAAGGGAATTTGTTTCTCCAGCAATGCCACCCAGACTCGACGAGCATTACTAGATATCGGATTGTAGTAGAACTTCAGCATAGTTCTAACTTATAAGAGCGTACTACTAGTGTAGCTTTGTTTCGTGATTACGAATATAGTAGAGGGGCTAATTCAGTTCCACGAAGTTTCTCCTCAAGTTCGCCAAAATTAGAAACTAAATCGACAAGGTTCTCTGAGTTCTGTTTTTTTAAAGTGGTTTGAAGTATATGAGGTTGTGCTGAGACTCCAATAAACTGTAACACGCTTGATTTAACCAATTCGTTTTTAGGCCCAACTAGATCTTCATAACTTATCTCCAGAAATGATTGCTTTGAGTTTCTGAGTTGTTGTCGTATAGATTCATAATATTTATTGTGTTTTTTAATCCAATTATGTAAGCTCTCTACATTTACCTTAATTGATACTTGTTGACTTTCTTTTCCCTGGGGTGTATTTTTCGTAGAAACACACCAGTTCTTAGTTTTCATTGCTATTTTCATAGAGACATAACTTTTTATTTGGTTTCTCCGAACTAATAATATTTTCCGAACTTTTTTATCTTTTATTACTAAACTAGCTGCCGTTGGATTTTGATTGCGAAGAATCTTAAAACCAACAGCAGTACTGTTAAAATTTTTTTGCCATAGTTTAGCAAGAAAAAGTTCGACGTTGCGATCTCTTTCTTCTACTGTATTAATACTTATATTATCCCTTATATTCTGAGCATAGTATATTTTTTGAGAATTAAATATTTCATGGTGACAGAGAATTTCTGGATGGGTATTTAACATATTGGAAAGTAAAGTACTTCCCGATCTTGCACCACTAAAAATGATAAATTTAATCGGAATATTCTCCAAATCTCTTGGTTGTTCTAAGGTTTTATAAATTTCATATCTAACATATCTAATCTGTTGAATCAGTGATTTAATAATTTTTTTCATCGCTCAATCTCCAGTTAATAAAAAATGTGGCTGATATAATTTATCCCTCTTTTACCTTTTTGGTATTAATAAAATATCGAGAGGTTATCTGATTTGACTTTTCGGTGGCGATCGCTCGTCAAAAAATCACTTCTCCATTGCTGACTTTTCGGTTTACTGAGTATAATATAGCGCGATCGCGTCTTTGACAATGATGAAACGCCCATAGGCAAGCTACTTAACAGCATCATGCGATCGCGATCGCAATCTTTTGATTTCTGCGTCATACTTTCCCGACTTCAAAATCACGATTTTGCCTTATCTAACTCACTGTAAACCCGATGAAAATCCTCGAAGATAAAAATATAAGTTATCTGAGGAGAACGAATATGTTACCTGCTTTCCACGCCGACCAAAATCTTGAAAACGCCGTACTCAAACTGCTCGAACGCTACAGCTTAGAAGAGATCGTTTACACGCTCTACGGTTATGCTGATATGCAA
>CAYTUO010000169.1:801-9217 GCA_964441015.1 uncultured Pleurocapsa sp. | reverse complement strand
AAAATAATTACGAATTACGAATTACGAATTACGAATTACCAATCACCAATCACCACTCACCAATCACCAATTTGGCTAGTCTTAGCAACGGAAGTCACCGAACAGCAACGACTTTGTAAAGAACTGGTCGCTAAAAATGCCGATCTCGCCCAATTAAATCGCCTCAAAGATGAGTTTTTAGCCTGTATCAGTCACGAACTCAAATCCCCTCTGACGGCTGTTTTGGGGTTGTCGAGCTTGCTCAAAGAACAAAAATTAGGAGAACTCAATCAACGACAAGTTCGCTACGCGCAGCTAATTTATCAAAGCGGCCGTCAACTGATGAGTCTCGTCAACGATTTGCTGGATTTAACTCGCTTGGAAACGGGACAACTCAAACTCAATCCCGCACCAGTCCAGATTAAAGCCGTCTGCGAGCAAGCTTATGCCTTGGTTCGGGAAAAATATCAGGGAAAAACCGAAAACCCGCTCGCCTTTAGCTTAGAAATTGAATCGGGGTTAAAGACGATAATCGCTGACGAACTACGCCTGCGTCAAATTTTAGTGCATCTGCTAGACAATGCGATGAAATTTACTCCCGCCGGGAAATCCATCGGGTTGAGGGTCAATCGTTGGGAAAATTGGCTTGCCTTTACCATTTGGGACGCGGGAATCGGTATCCCAGAAGAATATCAGCATTTAATTTTTCAGAAATTTCAACAATTAGAAAGTCCCCTGACGCGCCAGTTTGAAGGAACGGGTTTGGGATTGTTTCTCATTCAACGTTTGGCACGAGCGCACGGCGGGGATATTTCTTTTATTTCTAAAGTCGGTCAAGGCAGTCAATTTACCCTCTTGCTCCCTCCCAGTCCAACTTCCCAGAAAAGTAGTGCCAGAGGAGGCGAGAAACGACAACAGCGCCATCCTTTGGTATTAATTGTGGAAGCCAATCCCCGTGAGATTGAAAATTTAGCCGAGAAACTGGTGAGATTGGATTATCGAGTGGCGATCGCCCGCACGGGAACAGAAGCGCTAGAAAAAGCCCGTCAATTAGAGCCACAGGCTATCTTTCTCAATCCCTTGTTACCCTTGCTGTCTGGTTGGGATGTCTTAACCTTACTCAAAGCTGATGGCAAAACCAAGGCAATTCCCGTCATCATTACAGCCACGAAATCGGACAAGCAAAAAAGCCAAGAGAATGGTGCTGAAGGCTTTTTGAGTTTGCCAGTCGAGCCAGACGCTTTGCAAGAAATCTTGAACGACCAAAGAAAACAGCCATCCTCGAAAGCAAAAAGCCTGACGATTTTACGTCTCTACCCCGATGTGAAAAAAGCGAGTCCGAAAAAATTGGCAATGGATTTTCAGAGCGATCTGGCACTGATTACCCAATTATCCCAACTCAATCATCGCATTTTAGAAGCAGACGATTTAGAACAAGCAGAAATGCTGGCTTGCGTTTGGAAAGTTGATGTCGTTGTCGTCGATAGCAAAGTTACACCAACTTCCCTGACTTACTTGCGATCGCTGAGTCATTGCGAACAATTATCTCGCTTGCCCTTGGTCACTTTGGACGCTAAAACGACTAAACTCGCTAATCAGATTGGCAGTCTTACTGTATTTCCTTGCTTAGTTTCCACCGAGCAAGACAGTTGGGAGCGCTTGTTACAAGTGATTCAAATTGCTGCTGAAAGCCAAAATCAAGAATGAATGACGAGGTGGCGATCGCTATCTAGACTAATGAGTCCCTGACGCTGAAATTCTCCTAACAGGCGCGTTACCGTAACTCGCGTCGTGCCAATGGCATTGGCCAGATTTTGATGGGTCAGGCGTACTAGCAAACGAGTCCCTTCTGCAACGGGTTGTCCTAATTCTTGAGAGAGAAGTTGCAGTAACTCTTGCAGTCTCTCTTCCACTCGACGCAATCCCGCGATCGCCAGCAACGCTTCTGTCTGTCGCATCCGACGCACCACCTGAGTTAACATATTATGCGCCAAATGAGGAGAGGCTTCAATTTCACCCAGAGAATACCATCTCAAATATAACTCCGACAGCGCTTTGGCTTGATAGGATTGAACGTGAGTCAACCACAACCCAAAAAATGTAGAAGGTTGCGCCCAACCCAATAAAATTTCTTCTCCATTCATGGACAACTGACTCAACTGGGCGACTCCGCGATAGACTTGCCAGACTCCTTGCTCTACTAACGGAATTTCTTCGCCTTTGTCATAAAAATGCAGTCGCCGTCCCTCGGTGTATTCGTCTTGAAACTTCGTGTGAGTGAGGTTAGAGGTTACTATCATGCCGATGTAAGTCTTCCTGCTATAAAAAGCAATAAGTCCGCTATCACTTTACAACGCAAAGGTAAACGTTAGGTAAACATTAGGCAGAACAGAAGTAGAGACGTTGCACTGCAACGTCTCTACAGGAGTTCAGGAGTAAATATTCTTCCTTGTCCCCCTTGTCTTCCCCGACTCCCCACACTCCCCATTCCCAATCACTAATCACCAGTCACCACCAATGCAATAATCAGGTAGTAGGACGACAGGTTGTGGTTTGGCATCGTAGATTTCTTGAGCAATTTGCCACTGATCTTCTCGGTTTTAGAATACCTGAGCGTCAGTTATCAAATCTTAAGGGTAGCGGAGATGAATGAGAACATAATTGTTCTGAAGCGGCAAGATGTAGAAATTTCGAGAGTTCAAAACCCTGACGATGGCAGGTTGCTCATGATTCTGCGCTATCAAGGACAGGTGTTTCGTCTGATGAGGCAATTTGGTGCTGGTCAAAAAGACAGAGCCAAAGCGCTTTGCGAGAGACTAGTTGAGAGTCGGGGACAGCGTTGCGTTTTGTTAGAGCAAGGGCCTATATGTAGCGTTTGGCTCGAAACTCCCAGTGAGCGTCGAAGCGAACAAGTAACAGCCACCGTATCCGCCACGCCTACTTCAGAACTTTCTTTGGCTCAAGTATGTCTATTAATTATCCAAACGATCGCTGATGATATAGAAGATCTGATGGGAGCCAGCCAAAAAAGGGCCTTTCAAGAAGATATGACCAAAGTTTTCAAACAATGTCTGCTTCCCGGTGCAAACACCCCAGAATCCATTAACTATCTCCTGACAATAGACCCTCTAGCAACAACTAAGCTGCCAATTTGGGAACAAAAAAACATGGAGATGGTGTTTTCCCGACTCGCTCGCGTAGGCAAAAAGTATTTTGGGAATACGACGTTTGTAGAGCGTACAATCGATGCCTTAAAGGAATTGCCGATTTATAGCAATCCTCAATTTATGTATTGTTGTATGCAGTTTGTTTTGTTGTGTAAGAGTTAACTTGATTTGGCTCTGGCTTGAAGTCTATAAAATTATCGATATTATTGTAGAGACATTCTATGAGAAGATCTTCACCGCAATTTGCCCCTTCCCCGTTCGTCGTCGTGCTAGCTGGAGTGATTTGGGGACTTTTATCCTTTTACTTTGGGATTATCTTCGGCATGACTTTGCCCGGCCAGGAGAAGCCGCAGTGGTACGCGATCCTAATTTACGTTCTTGAAGGAGTAGCCCATGTAGTAACGATTTGGCTGTGTCTACTCAATTGGCGCTTGCCTCAAATTCTTAGCGATCGCAATATCTGGTTGCTGTTTGGTTTAAGAAGTTTGTTCTACTTAATTGGCGATTTTTTCTTTGCCTACTGGGAGTTAGGATGGCAACGGTCTCCCGATGTGTCTTTAGCAGATCTATTCTATATAATTTCCTATATCTTGCTTCTTGGGGGAATGTTTCTTGCACTTAGAACGAGACGAGTGACTCTCAAAGTCTGGCAATATAGCGTTATTGCTGCGCTCTCTGCTATCGCTATTGGGTTGGGTTGGGTAAGTTCCCTTCCTCCCGAACAAGCACAGACAACCCTAGCCTCTACTTCGCCTGTCGTCGAGCAAACTGTTATTGCCTCAAGCGCTGCACCAACTTTGGCGCAAAACAGTACCCCTGCCGTTGCCGATAGTATTGCTCAGCCAGAAGCACCAGGGTGGGTTATCGGGATAGAAGAAACACTGAAGCCATTGGCTAGAGCTATAAGCTTATCCTATGTCATTCTTGATATTATTTTGTTAATTCTGGCTGGCACTCTCATATTGACCTTCTGGGGAGGTCAACTTTCTCGGACTTGGTTGGTAATTACTGTAGCGACTTTGTTACTCTATATTGCCGATGTCCGCTATGCCTATATTTTAGCACGGGGCAACTTTGAAACTGGCGGTCTTTTGGATACGCTCTGGATCTTCAGTGCTATTCTCTTCAGCATTGGAGCCTCATTAGAATACGATCTATCGATTCATCTGCCTCGTCGTCGGCGCTAAGTTATCAGTTATCAGTGTCAGGAGTCGTAGAGACGTTGCAGTGCAACGTCTCTACAGTAGTAATTCCCAATCACCTTCTCACCAATCACCTTCTCACCAATCATCGCTGTTGATAGCGTCTTTTAAATTCTTTTTGTTGGGTATTATGATCCACAATTGGTTGAGGATAACCACAGCGATCGCGTTCTAAGGGAGGAATTTTACCTGTTACTAAATACTCGTTATCAACTGAACTTAATTCAGGTAGCCATTGCCGAATATATTCTCCTTCTGGATCTAATTTTTGTGACTGACTGGCAGGATTAAAAATGCGTAACGGTTTGGGATCCATGCCACTCGATGCGCTCCACTGCCAACCTCCATTATTAGCCGCTAAATCCCCGTCATATAACTTTTGCATAAAATATTTTTCTCCCCACTGCCAATTAATTATTAAATCTTTAGTCAGAAAACTGGCAACAATCATTCGACAGCGATTGTGCATCCATCCAGTTTCATTTAACTGTCTCATCGCTGCATCAACGATAGGATATCCCGTTCTTCCTTCACACCAAGCTTGAAAATGTTCTTCATTATTGTCCCAAGGAAAATCTTGAAAATTTTCTCGATAAGGCCCTTCAGATAATTGGGGAAAAAAATAAAGACAGTGCTGATAAAATTCTCGCCAAGCTAACTCCTGTTGCCAGGTTTTAATACTTTCTCGACTTTCATCACTACGGCTATTTTCGTAAGCATTTGTAGCAGCTTGCCAGACAGTACGAATGCCAATAGCACCGAATTTTAATGCAGCACTTAAAAGGGATGTCCCATCAATAGCAGGAAAATTTCGTTGTTCTTGATAGTCCTCGATCGCGCGATCGCAAAATTCAGTTAATCTTTCTTGTGCTGCGGTTTCTCCTGGTGTTAACAGTAATGGATTTTCCCAAATAAAACCTAAATCTTTTGCTGTTGGTAAATCGATGACTCCGACTTCCTTGGCAATCTCTATTTCTCGGTCAGTCAGTCCCTTGACATTTTCTAAATTTTGTGCAGGAAATTCCTTGGATTGTTGACTCCAATTTTTCCAAAAAGGCGTATAAACCGTATAAGGATTACCCGATTGAGTCAGAATTTTTTCTGGCGCATGAAGTAACTGATCCCAGAAAGTTTCAACAAGAATTCCTTTTTCTTTCAGTGCTTCTTTAACTTTGTTATCTCGTTGTTTTGAGTAAGGTTCTACATCCAAATTCCAAAAAATCGCTTTAGCTTTTAAGGCTTCTGCTAGAGCGGTAATCGCTTGATTTGGTTCGCCTTTAAGAATTAATAATTGACTGCTTATTTGAAGATATCTTTGCTGTAATTCCTGTAAGCAACCTATCATATAAGTTACTCTGGCAGGGGCAATGGTATCGCCTTCTAAAATATTTGGATCGAGACAGAATACACCAACTACTCTAGAACTTTTTTTCCGAGCAGCAGCTAGTCCTATATTGTCAGAAATTCGTAAATCGCGACGGTGCCAGAAGAGAATCATATCGGACATAAATTGATTAACTATGAATAAGTTGATAACTTGTTTATTTTAATAGTTTTTCTTAAGAAAATAATCGAGCAATCTGAACCTCAATTTCTGGAAAGGCTAATAATGAAAACTTGGTCGATCCTGTTAATACTATTTCTTGTTGATACTTATTTTCATCAGATTGGCGGAATATATGAACTTGTTTGGTATTAAGATCGATGACCCAATATTCAATAATTCCTGCTTTAGCATAAATTACTGCTTTTTTTTCCTGATCGCGTTTTAGCGTTGTATCTGCTACTTCTACTAACAAAAGAATGTCTGCTGCTGTAGGATGGCGAGCGAGATAATCGCGACTATCAACTCTGACAAGTGCAATATCTGGTTCAGGTTCTGAGTTGGGCGGTAAAGTAATGGGTAGCTGTACGCGAACTGATGATATTCATCCACCGTCCATAGGCGAACATCTGATATCGTCATCGCTTAGTTCCTCATCCAAAAAGTATTTGCGATCGCCAGTTCTATCCTTTTTCTGATATAGTACTTATATACTAAATTATTTGTCATCTAAATTTCACAAAATTGTCACGATAAGTTCATATTCCCTTCCTACACTAAAAATATCAGCCTAAGCCTTAAGCCGTTTTCCTCAAAGCTCCTCACTGCTAGGCTGACTTTCTTGACCCAATCGGGTATCAGAGGCGACCCAAAAACCATGAGACAACCTACTTTTGATTCCGAACCGTTACCCAAACCCTCGTTCCCAGTTTCCCGTCCTTCTCCCATCAAGAAAATGGCGACCTACTTATCCCTGATGCTGCTAGGAGCAGGATTAGGAGTAGGAGGGATTTATCTGGTTAGGAGTCCTCAACTCTTGACAGGCACGCCAGAAACTCCAACTATAGCTCAAAATTCTGAGAAGACTGAAGAAATTCCGCCCCCACCGGCCCCTGCGATCGCAACTTCAAGTAATTTTATTACTGATGTGGTCAATCTCGTCGGCCCCGCAGTAGTCAGAATCGATGCCTCTCGCACAGTAGAAACTGAAACTCCAGAAATTTTTAACGACCCCTTTTTCCGTAATTTCTTTGGCCCGCAAATGCCTCCCTTCCCCGATAAGCAAATTCAAAGAGGAATGGGTTCTGGCTTCATTCTAAGCGCCAACGGTCAGATTTTAACCAATGCTCATGTAATTGATGGTGCAGATCGAGTCACCGTTACTCTCAAAGACGGTCGTACTTTTAAAGGAAAAGTATTAGGCACAGATCCAGTGACCGATGTAGCAGTTGTTAAGATCGAGGCGGAGAATTTACCAACAGTCAAGCTGGGCAATTCCGATGGACTTCAGGTAGGACAATGGGCGATCGCGATCGGAAATCCTTTAGGATTAGATAATACTGTCACTACAGGTATCATCAGCGCCACAGGTCGCAACAGTTCTCAAATTGGAGTCGGAGATAAGCGAGTCAATTTTATTCAAACAGACGCGGCAATTAATCCTGGTAACTCTGGCGGGCCCTTATTAAATGACCGAGGCGAAGTCATCGGGATCAACACGGCAATTATTCAAAATGCTCAAGGTCTCGGTTTTGCCATTCCCATCAATCAAGCACAACAAATCGCCGAACAGTTAATTACTAAAGGAAAAGTCGAACACGCTTATCTGGGTATCCAGATGACAGAGATTACCCCAGAACTCAAGCAAACCTTAAAGGAAGAAAAAGATTGGACTATCGCAGCAGACAAAGGTGTCTTGATTGTTAGAATCGTTCGCAATTCCCCCGCTCATCGTGCAGGATTGAGGTCAGGCGATGTCATTCAAACCATTAACGGTCAACCCATTACCACCTCCGAACAAGTCCAAGAGACAGTCGAAAAAACTCCAGTAAACAGCGAATTACCCATAACAGTCGAGCGCAATGGAGAAACGATGAACTTGAATGTTAGAGTGGAAGCGTTACCCAATCAAAACTCCTAACTTTAGTGAGTTAAAAGACAAGGGAAAGGGAGACAAGTTATCAGTTATCAGTTATCAGTTATCAGTTATCAGTTATCAGTTATCAGTGTCAGGAGTCGTAGAGACGTTGCACTGCAACGTCTGTACAGTAAATATTCTTCCTTGTTCCCCTTGTCTCCCCACACTCCCCACACTCCCCACACTCCCCACACTCCCCACACTCCCCACACTCCCAATCACCAGTCACTAATCACCTTCTCACCAATCACCTTCTCACCAATCACTAATCCCCAATTCCCAATGACCAATCACTCAATATGCGACAAGTTCTTAGCGGTTTTGGCTTCTTTTCGGGGGCCACTTATCCTTTTCGTGCCTTAGCTGTTTTCCGACGTACTCCTCGCCTGTGGGGTTATTTGATAGTCCCAATTCTGCTCAATTTTATTATTGGCATTACTTTCTATGCAGGAGCTTTATATTTAGGCTGGCACGCCATTCAAGATTTCATTGCGAATTTGTCTGATTGGGTAGATACATTAATTGCTAATCTTCCAACTTGGTTAGCAATTTTAGAATATCTTATCGTTGGTTTGGGTTTCTTGTTGCGCCTGTTGCTAATTATCGT
>CAYTUO010000169.1:0-791 GCA_964441015.1 uncultured Pleurocapsa sp. | reverse complement strand
GGCAACTCCATTCGGCGCGAATTGCTTCATGGCAATTATCGTATTATTTATCGTTACGGGCTTTTTGTTGACCCAAGTGGGAGTCGTTCTCGGTGCGCCTTGGTACGGTCAACTTTCAGAACAGTTAGAAAAAGTTCGCACGGGTCAGCTACAAATTGTAGAAGTTGGAATTATTCGAGATATTTGCCGAGCAATTCTCTTTGAATTGAAAAAACTGACCTTAATAATCGGCGTAGGAATACCGCTACTTTTGTTGAATTTTCTGCCAGGAATAGGCACGGCAATCTCGACAGTTGGCGGAGTCATTTTAACTGGAACAATTGTCTGTTTAGATTTTTTAGATGGGCCATTAGAACGCAGACGATTGAACTTTCGAGACAAGTTAGGGATTATCTGGGGCAGTTTGCCTGCTAGTGCTGGTTTTAGTTTAGTCTGTTTGGGATTGATTAGTATTCCTCTGCTCAATCTGGTGACAATTCCTCTGTGCGTCGCTTCGGGGACGCTATTTTTTTGCGATCGCATTTTGCCCAAATACAGCGTTTTGCGACTCCATGAGGTACAGTAACAGCAATGAGCGAACCAATTTTTGATCTCAGAAAGAGTGATCAAATAATTTTTCAACAACATCATGTCACGACCTAGCAAAAGCGAAAGGGTGGGGAGCAGTTATCAGTTATCAGTGTCAGGAGTTCAGTAGAGACGTTGCAGTGCAACGTCTGTACAGGAGTTCAGGAGTAAATATAGCGGTTTTCAATTGAATAGATTAAAGTAAGGAAAACCAGAAAATATTA
>CAYTUO010000168.1:0-9217 GCA_964441015.1 uncultured Pleurocapsa sp. | reverse complement strand
TGAGAAGGTGAGAAGGTGAGAAGGTGAGAAGGTGAGAAGGTGAGAAGGTGAGAAGATGAGAAGGTGAGAAGGTGATTAAATCAATCCTTTCATCCAAAATCTAAAATCCTTTCATCGATTGACTGATAACTGATAACTGATAACTGATAACTGAATAATCACTCTTCTCCTGGTTCTAAGATTCGTTGAAAAAGATATCCTGTTCCCCGTGCGGTGAGAATTAATTCTGGGTTGCTGGGATCATCTTCTAACTTTGCCCTCAAGCGAGAAATATGAACGTCAACGACGCGGGTATCCACGTGACGTTCAGGGGTATAGCCCCACACTTCCTGTAAAATTTCCGATCGCGAAAAGGGTTCTCCCGAACGACTGACCAACAATTCCAGCAGGCTAAATTCCATTCCCGTCAAACGGATGCGTTCGTCGCCTTTATAGACTTGTCGCTTGTTGGTATCAATTTTAATGGAACCCACATGAATCACCCCAGAACTGGGAATGCCGGGGGCCCCATTTTTTTCGACTCGCCGCAAGACTGAACGGATGCGGGCTTCTAGTTCTTTAGGGGAAAAAGGCTTGACAACGTAGTCATCGGCCCCTAACTCCAAACCCGTAATGCGATCGGCAACGTCTCCCAAAGCCGTTAACATAATGATGGGAATATCCGATTCCTTGCGAAGTTCCTGGCAAACTCCATAGCCGTCAAGCTTAGGCATCATCACGTCCAAAACGACTAAATCTGGATTGGTGTCCCGAAAGACTTCGAGGGCTTCTTCCCCATCAGCAGCCGTAACGACATCGTAACCAATCATGGAGAGTCGGGTTTCCAAAATCCGCCGAATGCTAGCTTCGTCATCTACGACCAAAATTTTTTCTTTATGAGTTTCCAATTGACTCAACACTCCTTCATTAAGTAGAATTACTAATTTTTAAGTTAAGTTTTCAATGTCTCTGTCTCTAGAATATCGCTTTACCGTTATCATTAAGCCTGGATTCTCCCTTATCTAGTCTGAATTTGGCACTTTTTTAAGATTTGCTTAATGGCCGATCCTTTGAGAAATTTTGCTCGTTAACTGAATTGTTCTAATCTTTTCTGTAAAAAAACTTAAAATGCCGAAACCTCGAACCATTTATATTTGCAGTGCTTGTGGTGCAGAATCGCCTCAGTGGTTTGGGAAATGTCCTAGCTGCGAGGCTTATGGCACGCTAGAAGAGCAAGTCGTTGTCTCCAACCCTAATAGTATCGGTCGAGGAGGCTGGAAATCGACAGCGCGTTCTAATGGCAAAGCCGCAGGCCCCGCTCAACCGAGAATCTCGATGCGCTTCTCCCAAATTACTCAAGAGGTTCAGGCGCGATTTCCCTCCGGTTATGGGGAATTGGATCGGGTACTGGGAGGGGGTATCGTTCCAGGCTCGTTAGTACTCATTGGGGGCGATCCGGGCATTGGTAAATCGACCTTGCTGCTACAGGTGACTTATCAACTGGCTCAGCGATTGCCTAGAATTCTCTATGTCTCTGCGGAAGAGTCGGGACAGCAGGTCAAGTTACGCGCCTCCCGTTTAGGTGTAGCTAAGCCATCTGCTGAAGCAGAAGATACGGGCAATGGCAAGGCAAAAAAAGAGCGTAAATCTTCAAAAGACGAACTTCAAGAAACCGATGCCCATCTCTACGTTCTTCCTGAAACGGATCTAGAGGAGATTTTGCGGGAACTGGAAGCGCTTAAGCCCCAGGTGGCTATTATTGATAGTATTCAAACGCTTTATTTTGCTTCCCTCACTTCGGCTCCTGGTTCGGTGGCTCAGGTGCGAGAATGCACGTCAGCTTTAATGCAGGTAGCAAAGCGAGAGAATATTACGTTATTTATTGTCGGTCACGTGACCAAAGAAGGGGCGATCGCGGGGCCGAGAGTGTTGGAACACCTGGTCGATACAGTGCTGTATTTTGAGGGTGATCGCTATGCCTCTCATCGTCTGTTGCGATCGGTGAAAAATCGTTTCGGAGCTACCCACGAAATCGGGATCTTTGAGATGGTAGAACACGGTTTAGATGAAGTTGCCAATCCTTCTGAGTTATTTTTGGGAAACCGCGATGAATTAGCCCCAGGTACGGCAACGGTGGTCGCTTGTGAAGGAACTCGCCCGATTGTGGTAGAGTTACAAGCTTTAGTCAGTCCGACTAGCTATGCTTCGCCGCGCCGCTCTACGACGGGAGTCGATTACAATCGTTTGCAACAAATCCTGGCAGTACTAGAGAAGCGAGTCGGCATTCCTCTCTCGAAGTTAGATGCTTATGTGGCTTCGGCGGGAGGGTTAGGCGTGGAGGAACCTGCGGCAGATTTGGGAGTGGCGATCGCTGTGGTTGCCAGTTTTCGCGATCGCGTGGTCGATTCTCGTACTGTTTTAATTGGAGAAGTTGGATTGGGGGGACAGGTGCGCTTGGTGTCTCAAATGGAATTGCGGCTCAAAGAAGCAGCCAAATTGGGATTTAAACGCGCGATCGTTCCCAAGGGACAAAGTTTGCCAGACGATCTAGGCTTAGAGATTATCCCCGTTTCTAAGGTCATTGATGCGATTATCGCAGCGATTCCTCCGCAACGTCATTTTGAAAGTACCCCAGAGGAGGATGAGGAAGAGTCAATGGGCGACGAAAATATGAACTAAATTCAGACATTTAAAAATTGCTATGGCCACTGGAATGATGATTGAAGGGGAATGGCGCAAGGAAGGGTATCAGAAAGATCCCAAAGGACGTTTCCTTCGCAATCCTACTACATTTCGCAATTGGATTACGGCTGATGGTTCGAGCGGATTTAAAGCTGAAGTCAATCGCTATCATCTCTATGTTTCTTATGCCTGTCCTTGGGCACATCGCACTTTAATAATGCGGCAACTTAAAGGATTAGAAGAGGTCATTGGTTTATCGATTGTTGACCCTTTAATGGCAGATGAAGGATGGGTATTTTCCGATTATCCTGGTTCGATTCCCGATACAGTTAATGGCGATCGTTATCTGCGAGATATTTATGCTAAGAGGATGTGTAATTAATTTTGTTTTGGCACTTACCAAGTTGCGTCAAAGAGGATAACTTTCTTGGCGCTCTCTCTGCGCCTTTGCGCCTTTGCGTGAAATTTAAATTACCTTTTTGAATGTAACTTAGTATGAGCATTTGATCGGTAGACGGACATAATAGACTCTCAATCTATCCTCTTCTCTGAACGCGATAGTTTTTGGCGATCGCTCTCCCAGGTGATGTGGCCTATGCTGCTAAGTGCCTAACCCACTGTTCCATAGCGCGTTCCTATGAGAGTGATTTGTCAAATTTATCATAGAAAAAAATAAATATTACTTGTAAAAGAATTGACTTAAGTCTATGATAAAAACAACATTGACCTCAGAGAAATTGCTGATGAAGTCAAACTTCATTTACGGGGGACATTTCATTGATTCAAGCAACCCTACATCAGCTAGTCGTTTTTGAAGCCACTGCTCGCCACAGTAGTTTCACTCGCGCTGCCGAAGAATTATTTATCACCCAACCTACGGTATCTAGTCAGATCAAACAACTGACTAAAGCTGTTGGCTTACCATTGTTCGAGCAGATTGGCAAGCGCCTTTATCTAACTGAAGCTGGAAAAGAATTACTGACAACTTGTCAGGACATCTTTAAGCGGCTAGAAAACTTTGAGATGAAGGTTGCCGATCTCAAGGGAACAAAACAGGGAAGATTGCGGCTTGCTGTAATCACGACGGCGAAATATTTTATTCCTCGTATTTTGGGGTCTTTTTGTCAGCAATATCCTGGGATTGATATCTCGCTTAAGGTGACAAACCACCAGCAAATGCAAAGGCGCATGATGGAAAACGAGGATGATCTCTATATCCTAAGTCATCCGCCAGAAGAGTTGGATTTGACTGCCCAAGCTTTTTTGGATAATCCTTTAGTGGTGGTGGCACCACGCACTCATCCTTTGGCAAGGGAAAGAAATATTCCTATCCAACGCCTTGATGATGAACCTTTCATTATGCGGGAGTCGGGATCTGGGACGCGACAAGCTGTCCAGCAACTCTTTGTGAAAAACAAAGTCACTGTTAAAGTCCGTTTAGAACTGGGAAGCAATGAGGCGATTAAACAGGCGATCGCGGGGGGGTTAGGCATTTCTGTCCTTTCCCAACACACCTTGCTCGGTGAAGGAAGTAATAGCGAATTAACTATTTTAGACGTACAGCATTTTCCCATTAAATGTCGCTGGTATGTAGCGTATTTAGCAGGAAAACAATTATCAGTAATCGCTCAGACTTTTTTAGATTATCTCCTACAAGAGAGTAAAAAGATACCAGTTCCTTCTCTCAATCTGCTTGTTCAAGTTTAAAGATTGACTATTATCAATGCAATTTGCCAATGCGATTAATCTAGATCCCCATTTGTTCTAAGCGAACTAGCTTCGCGATATTATCAATTCAATTTTCTCAGACATTTTTTCTTTAAAGTTTTGAGGGAATCTCATGTTTACTACATTCAGCCAGAGTATCTGGTTGGTACCTTTGTATGCCTTAGCCGGGGCTGTACTCGCTTTACCCTGGTCTCCTGGTATTATCCGGCAAACGGGGCCGAGACCATCTGGGTATATTAACGCGATTATGACGCTCCTGGCGTTCGTTCATAGCTTGCTAGCACTGCCGGCGACTTGGAACCAACCTCCCCAATATCTCTCTTTCAATTGGCTTCATGTTGTCAATTTAAACATTTCTTTTGATATCGAAATCTCCTCTGTCAATATCGGTGCATTGCTGTTAATTACGGGCTTAAATCTCGCTGCCCAGATTTTCGCCATCGGATATATGGAGATGGACTGGGGATGGGCGCGTTTCTACTCCTTAGTCGCCCTGTTTGAGGGGGGAATGTGTGCCTTAGCGCTGTGTAATTCTCTGTTCTTTAGCTACGTCATCTTGGAAATTTTAACACTGGGAACTTACTTGCTGATTGGTTTGTGGTTCAACCAGTCTTTAGTGGTGACGGGGGCAAGAGATGCTTTTTTGACTAAACGGATAGGCGATTTAATTTTGCTAATGGCTGTAGTCGCCTTGTTACCGATCGCTGGGACTTGGAACTATAGCGAGTTGGCAGGATGGGCAGAAACGGCAACACTGAACCCCACAACAGCGACTTTACTCTGTTTGGCACTGATTGCAGGGCCGCTAGGCAAGTGCGCTCAATTTCCCCTGCATTTGTGGTTGGATGAGGCAATGGAAGGGCCGATGCCTGCTACGATTCTGCGGAATACTGTGGTTGTTTCTACTGGGGCATGGGTGTTAATTAAGTTGCAACCCGTCTTGGCGCTGTCTCCTGTGGCTACAACGGCGATGATTTGGATTGGTTCAGTGACGGCAATCGGGGCTTCTGCGATCGCGATCGCCCAAATTGATGTCAAGCGTTGTCTGTCTTACTCAGTGAGTGCCTATATGGGGCTAGTCTTCATTGCGGTTGGGACACAACAAGAAGAAACGGCACTCACCTTGTTATTTACCTACGCGATCGCGATGTCTCTTCTGGTGATGGCGATCGGCGGTATCGTTTGGAACAATGTCACCCAAGATCTCACCCATTATGGCGGTTTGTGGTCGCGCCGTCCTATCTCTGGCATTTCCTATCTCGTTGGGGCTGCATCTCTAGTTGCTTTCCCTCCTCTAGGATGTTTCTGGGCCTTGACTGACATGGCAGATAATTTGTTCCAGACTCATCCTTGGCTAGTCGGCGTTTTGCTGGTCGTGAATGGACTAACTGCTTTTAGTGTTGCCCGCGAGTTTTGCGCGATCTTTGCTGGTCAACCTAAGCCCATGACTGTTCGTTCTCCAGAAGCATTATGGCCGCTGGTACTGCCGACGGTCATCCTGATGGGATTTGCCCTCCATCTGCCTTTAATTCTCAAGCAGTGGAACATCTTACCTGACTGGGAACACTTGAATGTCGCTGTGGCCAGTCTTCTGGTTATCTCGACAGTTGTTGGTGGCGGTTTGGCAGCGTATATTTATCTGAGCGATCGCGTTGCCAAACCCGTACAATTCAGGCCCAAAGCGGTACAAGACTTTTTTGCCTACGACCTTTATACGGCTCAACTCTATAAGATCACCATTGTCTTTATCGTTGGCTTGGTTTCTCAAATTGTGAGTTGGTTCGATCGCTTTATCGTCGATGGCATTGTCAATCTCGTCGGTATAGCAACTGTTTTTGGCGGACAAAGCTTGAAGTACAATGTCTCCGGTCAAACTCAATTTTATTTCCTCTCAATTTTTCTAGGAGTTGTCTTTCTAGGAATTGTGATTTGTTGGCCAATCCTCTCTCAAGTTTCCTTAGTATTGGGGGCTAATTAATCAATGATTAGTCAGTTTTTTACCCATCAATTAAACAACAAAAAGGTGTGATGAAATGAACGGAAAAAAACAAAATCTCAACGTATCTCGTCGTAATTTAATCAAGTATGGCGGTGGGTTTCTCGGAACGGGATTAACGGCAGCAGTTCTGGGTTCTAATTTAGTTAAACCAGAAGCCACTGTTGCTCAAAAAAAGCCTGCCAAAGACATGACTCCCGATGAAGCGCTGCAAGTTTTAATGGAGGGAAATCAACGATTTCTTGACAACAAACGCCAACTTCCCAATCAAGATTTTGCGCGACTGACAGAAGTTGCAGAAAGCCAAGCCCCTTTTGCTGCCATTCTTGGTTGTGCTGATTCGAGAGTTCCCTCTGAAATTATTTTCGACCAGGGATTAGGAGATTTATTTGTCTGTCGCGTTGCTGGAAATATTGCCTCTTCTGAAGAAATTGGCAGCCTTGAATTTGGCACGCTGGTATTAGGCGCAAAACTGATAATGGTACTCGGACACGAGCGCTGTGGTGCCGTCAAAGCCACAATCGAAGGAGGTCGATTACCAGGACAAATTGCCAGTTTAATTGATGACATTAAAGTCGGTGTAGAAAGAGCAGAAAGACAACCCGGAACTAATAAACTTGAAACAGCTATTAAAGCTAATGTTTTGTATCAAGTTGAAGTATTGAATCAATCAGCAGTTTTGGGAGATTTAGTTGATAAAGGTCAACTAAAAATTGTCGGTGGATATTACGATTTAGACGAAGGAAGAGTCACGATTTTATCTTAAGTTTCGCTCGGACATCAGTTGTCAATATCTAAAAAAATTGATAGCTGATGACTCACACCTAAAAAGTCATAAGTCAGAAATTAAACAATAAATGGCTGATGACTAATGACTGATGACTAGCGAGCGGGACGTATGCGCTCTGTCGAGCGCACGCTACGCGAACGCACTACATGACTGACAAAACTTCTATGTTAAGTATTCTACTTTGGTTACCTGTTTTAGGGGCGGCAATCGTCGGCTTTTTTCCTAACAAACTGGAAAGGACGAAATTGCGCCAGATAGCGATCGCGTTTGCCATTGCGTCTTTTGCTTGGACGCTTATCTTGTTAACTCAGTTCGATCTGAGTAACCCTGGGTTGCAATTCAAAGAATATTTTTCCTGGGCAGAACCGATTGGCTTAAGTTATAGTCTGGCAGTTGATGGATTATCGTTACCCCTACTTGCCTTAAACGGTTTTTTAACGATAATTGCTCTCTATGCGACAGCAGAAAATGCCGAACGACCTCGCCTGAAATACTCTCTTTTTCTCCTGATCAATGCGGGGATTTCTGGGGCATTAATGGCGCAGAATTTACTTTTATTCATCCTCTTCTACGAACTAGAATTAATTCCTTTTTATCTAGCGATCGCAATTTGGGGAGGGCCAAAACGAGGCTATGCGTCTATTAAATTTCTTCTCTATACGGCCGTTTCTGGGTTGTTAGTTTTAGCTGCCTTTTTAGGCATTGGGTTTTTGAGTGGATCTCCCAATTTCGATTACCAGTCGCTGACAACAACTGAGTTGTCTTTTAAGACACAATTGATTTTGCTGGCTTTACTCCTAGTCGGTTTTGGCATCAAAATTCCTCTGGTTCCTTTGCACACTTGGCTGCCAGATGCATATACCGAAGCTTCTCCAGCCGTTGCTATTCTCTTGGGAGGTTTACTGGCGAAATTGGGAACCTATGGTTTGATCCGCTTTGGTTTTCAACTCTTTCCCGAAACTTGGTCGCTTGTCGCCCCCGGACTTGCTGTTATCGGTACGGTTAGCGTTGTCTATGGGGCATTAAGTGCGATCGCCCAAAAAGACATCAAGCGGATGGTTGCCTATAGTTCCATCGGTCACATGGGCTATATTCTGGTTGCTGCTGCTGCGGGAACCGAATTAAGCGTGTTGGGTTCTGTGGCCCAAATGATCGGTCACGGTCTGATTTTAGCCTTACTCTTTTACCTAGTTGGTGTTATTGAACGCAAAGTCGGCACCCGCGATATCGATATTCTCAACGGTTTAATGAACCCCGTCCGAGGATTGCCCACGATTAGCGCCCTGCTGATCCTGGGAGGAATGGCAAGTGCAGGAATTCCGGGTTTAGTGGGTTTTGTAGCTGAATTTATCATCTTTCAGGGCAGTTTCTCTACTTTTCCGATTGCGACGCTGCTTTGTATCATTGCATCCGGTTTAACTGCCGTTTATTTTGTCATTCTGCTCAACCGCACTTGCTTTGGCAAGCTGGATAATTACACGGCCTATTATCCGAAAGTTTTGCGCTCAGAAAGCCTTCCCGCGATCGCGTTAACCGTCGTTATTTTACTCTTGGGAATTCAACCTAATTGGCTAGTTCGCTGGATCGAACCGACTACCAATACCTTTGTCGCCAATCTTCCCGCGATCGCGCATCAGCAAATCGCCATCAGCGAGTTAACATCCGTCAATCAATCGCCACAAAAATTCGTTAAATAAGGACTCACTATGATAGAAGCACCCATTAAATCTCCTACTAAACTGCCTCCCTCAACCCATCAATTTGCCGAGATAATTCATCGCCTAGAAGCAGGCGGTTCGATGCTACCGGATACGCCAGAAAATTTGAGGCAAATTATCGGTATTTATAAAGCCTATGCTGTACCGATGGACTTTTACTGGCGCGATCTTCTCTATATTGCTGAACGAGTTTTTATCGATCCGCTTCCTTTTTTTAAATACTTCTTGCCGCAAGAATATTTAGACCTGCACAATCACTATGCTGGCGACGATGCAGACTTAAGAATTTGGAGAGGACAGGCCACTGCCCATCCCGAACTTCTC
>CAYTUO010000167.1:0-9245 GCA_964441015.1 uncultured Pleurocapsa sp. | reverse complement strand
TTTCCTCCCTCTCTCCCCACACTCCCCACACTCCCCACACTCCCAATCACCAATCACTGATTACTGATTACTGACAACTGATATAAGTCACTAACTCTCGACTTTGAACGTACCAACGGATGCTTGTAATTCTTGCGCCAAGACAACGGTTTCCTGGAGAGAACTAGATACTTGAGAGGAGGTTTCTGAGGAACTTTCAGAACCTTTGGCAAGATCTTTCATCAGAGTCGCGATCGCTCCTGATGTTTGGGTCTGAGATACGGTTTCACCAGAGATCGACTGAACTAACTGGTCAATCTGGCGAGATACTTCCACAATTTGTTCGAGACTCTTCTTAGTTTTTTCTACTAGGCGAGTTCCTTCAACTACCTGAGTTGTACCGATTTCCATTGCTTCAACTACGGCGCTGGTTTCTTGTTGAATTGCCTCTACAATCTGTTCGATTTCTTTAGTAGCTGTGGCTGACTGGGCTGCCAACTGACCGACTTCTTCTGCAACCACCGCGAAGCCTCGACCTTCTTCTCCAGCACGCGCTGCCTCGATCGAAGCGTTAATCGCGAGTAAGTTGGTTTGTAGGGCGATTTGGTTAATCAAGGACACCGCCTTAGAGATCTGTTGTGAAGATTCACCAAGGCGCTTGACTTTTTTGGCAGTTTCTGCTAACGTTTCACGCAACTGCACGATACTACCTACTGTCCGTTCCATCGCTTCCCCGCCGTTCTCGGCAGTATTTGAAGCTTTGCGGGCTACTTCTGCTGCGGTTTTGGCGTTCTCAGCGACCTGTTGAATCGAGCGTACCATCTCCTCTACCGATTCCAGCAGACGTTGAATTTTCTTCGCTTGTTTTCTTGATTCTTCTGCTAATTGCTGCATGGCAGTTTCATCGGTTTGCAGAGATTGGTTGACCTGAATCGTGGTCTGTTTTACCTGCGTTACAACCTCTCGCAGACTCTCAACAATGGAGTTGAAGAAGTCAGCGACAATGCCGATTTCCCCTGCGGTAATTTGGGCGCGTACCGTCAAGTCTCCTCCGGCTGCACCTTCAACGTCAGTGAGCAGCTTGAACAGTTCCTGCTGAAGTTCTTGAGAGCGCTGGCGTTCTTGTTCGGCGGCTGCGGATTGCACTCGTGCGTTCTCGGTTTGAGCTTCCAACTCCCGTAGAGCAGCTTCTTGTTGCTCTACGATCAGGGTTTGAATCTGTTCTGCCATCAAGTTGATATTCGTTCCCAGTTCGGCGAGTTCGTCTTGTCCGCTTACGGCAATGCGGGTGTCGAAGTCTCCTCTACCCAATTGCTTAACAGCTTCGGTTGATTCAAGAATTGGACGAGTAGCTCGGTCGGCGAGGTAGGCGGCAATTAAACCGACGACGATAGCCGTTACCCCAGTACCCATTGCAATGGAGAGGAAGAGTTGTCTTTGGGGACCAAAAGCAATCTGGGTATCGAGTCCGATAACAGCCTCCCATCCCAGATCGGGCAACCCTTCCAGTTTGGCGAAGGGGTTATAGGCAAGCAGTTGTTGCGCGTTATCAATTTTATCGACACTAATAACAGTTCCTGCTTTTTTGGCTTTTCTCAGGGGAGTCAGAACCGGAATATCTTCGTCAACTGATTTCCCTTCCTGTTCCTCTTCTTGGGCGAGGAAAATTTGACCGGAGGAATCGATTACCCAATATTTCTGTTTACCCAAGCTGAAGTTAGTCATGAGATCTTTGACAGCTTTCACGGGCAGGCGCGTCCGCACAACTCCAATCATTTGCCCCGTCCCTCGCTCTCTAATCGGTGCCGCAAAGTGAATGACAAACTGTCCCGTGGATTTAGAGATTTCAGGCTGACTGATATAGGGCTGACCTGTTTGCAAAACTGCCTGGAAATACTCGCGATCGCGGTGATTGCCAAGAACTGCCCCTTGCGATTGAACGATGAGGTTGCCCTTGAGATCGAAGGCAGCAATACTGTTATAAACGCCGTAAGTATTTAAAACGTTATTTAGTACGGCTTCTTTTTCTTGAAGCGTCGTTACTTGTCGAACAGTGGGATTGATGAAAATCGGCAGTTTGGTTAGCACCTGAACGTCCCCATAGCGCTCGAATATAAAGCGGTTGAGCTTGTCTGCCATATTCACCGCAAGACCTTGTTCGGTTTGGGTAATTTCTTGGGTAATCGACTGGTTGGCGAGGTTGTAGGCAACTACCCCGATACCTAGTACGGGAAGCGTACCGAGCGTGATCGCTAACAGGGTGGTTTTCGTTCTCAAACCCATTCTCTGCCACCAAGAACCCGTCTTTACGAGTTGAGAGGTCGTTTGGGGGCTATCGTCGTCATCTGGGTTCCAGTCAAATTGGGGTTCTTCTAGGGTTTCCTCTTGTTCCTGCCCTCCGAAATCGGGCGTGGCGATGTCGTTAGGATTTTGGCTATCAATAAAATTATTGGCTTCCGTAAAAACGGAGTTAGAGTCAACTTGATCGTTCTGTTGTTCGATAGGATCTTTAGAATTGTTGGTCGCAGTCATGAAATTAATACCTCGAAGAATAGAAAATTAGCTTAAGTAAATTTGTTATTGGTTAGCGATTGGAACTTAAAGCGGCGGAATTGAGAATCGCTTCGGGATCGAGAACCAGCAGAATTTCTCGCTCTTGCGGCACCAATCCCCGCAGATAGGGAGTCAGGCCCGGAGCAACCGTTCCGATGGGCGACTGAATGACTTCGGGCAGAAAGCGAGTAACGCCTTTAACACTCAAAACAGCGAGTGCTAGAGATGCATTGCCTGAACGCGCGATCGCAATGTTATACTGCTGAGCGTCTGAGGGGAGTGCCTTCATCTCCAACAGTTGCCGCAGATCCACCACCCAATACACGCGGCTGCGCTGGTTGAGCAGTCCTAGCACGCAAGTAGGCATATTGGGCATGAAGGTGAGGCGACTGGCGGGAACGATTAACACCTCTTGAGAGGAATCCATTGGCAGAGCCGCCTGAGTTTTGGCATCGAGTTGGAGCTTGAGATAAGCCTGACCTACAGCTTTTTGCGATCGATTGGCTTGCGAGATGAGGGTTGAGAGATTCATCGGTTTACGCCACCACAGTTAAGCGGAGATTTTGTTTTTTGTTGTAGTGCAGGCATCCTGCCCGCGCCATCTTAGTATAAAAGAATGGTTGCTATAGTTAACGTTCCCCAAAATTTCCTTAAACTAACAGCCTCAGCTTGAAATAAAAAATTTAAATTACCTAATTTTATTGATATAGCAGAGGGCAGGAAGCATCCCGTTTTTGCAAATTTATCATAGGTAGTGCGCTCATCGTAGCGTGCGCGACAGCGCATACATCTTGCTCGGCTTTAGGGGTTCGCTCGTCGAGACGTGAGGTGCTCCGCACCCGCTTCGCTTTCCACACTACAATTACAAATTTGGGATGCTCCCAAAGAATTTTTCCCTTCTGCATAGCTGCCTTCTTGTACTAGTGTATTAAAGCGCAACCGATCTAATGGCTTTAATCAAGTCCTCTTTGCTAAAGGGTTTGACAACATAAGCGTCGGCTCCTTGTTTCATCGCCCACATGCGATCGAGGTCTTGATTTTTCGAGGTACAGACCACGATAGGTAGCTTTTGGGTAGCGGGGTTTTTCTTGAGACTGCGGCATAATTCCAAACCGCTCATCCCCGGCATAACGACATCGGTTATCACTACATCGGGCTTTTGCTGTTCGGCTTTGAGCATCGCGTCTTTGGCATCGTTGGTGCTGATGACGCTATAGCCCCCTTCGCGCAAATAATTGCAAATTAACTCCATTTCGGAAAAGGTATCTTCTACGACTAGAACTGTAGGCATTGTACTTATCCTTGTTACTGAAACTAAACAACTATCAAAAATACTGCTATTTTGCTTACCCTTAGTATGCCCATCTAGCGGACAAAATTTACGTTTTAAGTCAAATAGCGAAAAACCATTTTGACTAATTCGGCTTGGGTGAAAGGTTTGGTTAGATAATCGGTTGCGCCAGCGACTCTGGCTTTGGCTCGATCTATCAGACTGCTATTGCCCGTTACCATGACAATCGGCGTTTTTTGAAAATTGGGATGATTTCTGAGAAGGCGACAGAGTTTGTAACCGTCTATGGTTGGCATTCCCACATCTAACAATACAATGTCAGGTTTAATCCGGGCGATTTCCATCAAAGCCTTAGTTGGATTGGAGATGGCATGAACGGTTAAATTATGCTCTTGGAGAAATCGGTTAATTTCGTTGAGAATCGTCGGGCTATCATCAACGCAAACGATTGTATATTGTTTCTGGGATACTGACTCGCTCCCAATAGTGCCGATTGTCTCCCCAGTATTGACTTGTGCCTGAGTTGGCGAACTCGCAACTAAATTCCCAGAAGGTTCGCCAGAAGACTCGACAGGTGGGGCAGGAATGGTCGGTAATTGATCGAAAGGGGACTGAGGGGCGCGCAGGATGACTACCTTACTTTTGAGCAACGGATAAAGGCTCTGGGCAACTTTGATCTCATCCTGATTCGTCAAGACTGCTAGTTGACGAAAACTAAAGCCTCGCAACAGCTTACTGAGTTTTCCGTATTGTTCGGGCGAAAGGTTTTTAGTAGTCTGAGTGTGACTGAAGAAGTAAGGACGTTGTTCTGGGGAAGAAATGAAGGGCGCTAAAGCGTACCAAGCTTTTAATTGTTGCTGACATTCTTCTATAAAGGGCATGACTTTTACCTGACAATATCGAGGATATTCAGTCGTATTATTGACAAATTCGCAGTCTCCTAGTTCTAATAACAAATAGGATTCAAAAACTTCTCGGTTTAGACTGTTGATTAATTTCTCTACCTCTTCTACTGTGAGGTATTGCTGGTCGTATAGCCAACCTATTGCTTGATACTCTGGGGGAAGATAAGAGTCAGGTTGGGACTCGCTATCGAAGTTCAACCGTGCTTGTTGGCGAACGGCTGCTGTTAGTACAGGAACGGCTTGGCTTAAGCGGCGGAGATGGCGCTCTAGGCGATCGAAGGGATCGAGGGAATGAGTGGCGTAGATTAATTGTCCGCGATCGAGATAGATTTGCCAATCTACTGTATTACGGGAAACTTTTAAATAGCCATTGGCTTGAGATGCAGATAATTGCTCTAATAGCTGAACGGGATTGAATTGGGGAGCGTCTCGACCGCTAGCAACAGGAACTTGAGTCATAAGTATAAGTGTTGGGGTTATACAAATATGTTTTTAAATCTCAACACAGTTGCGATCGTGATCGCAACTTACACTTAATATATTTCCCTAAATAGAGCAAAAACTAACGTTAGATTTCCTGAAAATTATTGGATGCTAAAGTCCAAGATTTAAGTTAAATATCTAAAGACTATTTTGACTAATTCTGCTTGAGTAAATGGTTTAGTCATATAATCGGTTGCACCTGCGATTTTAGCTTTGGCGCGATCGAGCAAACCTGTGTTGCCCGTTACCATAATTACTGGTGTTGTCCCAAATAAGGAGTGGTTTCTAATCAAGCGACAGAGTTTGTAGCCGTCTATCGTTGGCATCCCAACATCCAGCAAAATAACATCTGGTTTAAGACGAATAATTTCTCTGAGTGCTTTACCCGAATCGCTAATCGTATGAACTTCTAAAGCGTAATTTTCTAAAAATCGGTTGATTTCTCGCAAAATTGTGGGGCTATCATCAATACAAACCACTTTATAAGTCTTTGTTGCTCCATTCCCATTTGGCACGCCAGTTAACGTAATATTGGAGAGAGTGCTTTTAGAGGCAGCTTCTTGAGTTGGTTTACTAATAGCGGGTTCGGAAACAAAGATAGGACAAGCATCAAAAGTAGGAATTTTAGGTAATTTATCATAAGGAGGCGGAGGATCGCGCAAGATGACTACTTTATCTTTGAGCAAAGGATAGATTCCTTGCGCTAGTTTTAGCTCATCTTGTTGGGTAAGAACAGAAAGTTGGCGAAAACTAAAGCCTCTCAAAAGTTTGCTAAGTTTTTCTCTTTTGTCTGGGGGGAGTTTTTCTTGAGCGTGGGATTGACTGACAAAATAGGGACGTTGTTCTGGTGAAGAGATAAGCGAACTCAAAGCTTGCCAAGCGTGTAATTTTTGCTGACATTCTTCAACAAAAGGCTGAACTTCAAAACGGCAGAACTTCGGGTATTTGTCATTGCTGGGGGTGAATTGGTAAGCTCCTTCTTGTAATAATAAAAACGATTCAAAAACTTCTTGTGAAATCTCTTTGAGCAATCTAGCTGCTTCTTGAGGTTTGAGATGTTCTTGTTCGACGAGCCAACAAATTGCTAGATAATCAGAGCAGATATTGGGATTGCTTTGCGGCTCGAATTCAAAGTTTAACCGGACTTGGGTGCGAATTGCGCTGGTAAGTGCAGGAATTTCGTAGCTCAGACGGCGTAAATGGCGCTCTAATCGCTCAAAGGGATCTAAGGAATGCGTAGCATAGATTATTTTTCCAAAATTGAAATAAATTTGCCAGTCTACTGAATTGGAAGAGATTCGTAGATATCCGTTAAGTTGAGAACTAGATATCTGTTTTAATAAGTTGGCAGAAGAAACATTTTGAGGCTCTGAACCGTTTTCATTAAAGAATAGGTCAATGATGGTTGGGTTCATATCAGAGGAGTCCTAATGATGACAGTATTGCTTTTTGTATAGTTCCCTGCGATGACCAAAATATAACAGCAAAGTTGAAAAAAATTTTATGGATTTGTCTGTATCAAATCCGGTTGAACAACCACAATAACCAGTAGTGCGAGCGTCCCGCTCGCGTAAGCTCTTCGGCCCACACTACAATTACTGATAACTGATAACTGATGAGTCACCAATCACTAATCACTAATCACCGATTGGGAAGAACGCAGTGTATCGGCAGTACTTTTGATCACACTAGCGATTGGTACTGCTATGAGAAGTCCGAGAATTCCCCCCAGCTTACCTCCGATAAACAGAGAAAGGATAATCCAGACTGGATTGAGTCCTGTCATGCCACCCATCAGACGGGGAGCGACTAGATTATCATTAATCTGACCGACGACGATCGCTGCTACTAGAACTTTAATCCCCAGTTCAAAGTTTTGCAAAGCAACTAGCAAACTAACGATCGCAATGGTTAAAGAACTGGCATAGGGAACTAAAGTTGTCGCGCCGATAGTCACGCCAAAGAGGACGGCATAGGGTACGTCGAGCAACAAAAAGATCGTTGTCTGAGCAATGCTTAAGATTCCGGCCAAAATCGCTTGCGTGGCAAAGTAAGTCTCGAAAGTCTGCCGCACGGATTCTCGCAAGTTGAGGTTCCACGGCGACGGCAACCAACTAAAAATCCCTCTCCAGATGCTTTCCCCCGTTAAAACCAAAAAGACCGTCAGCACTAAGATTAAGAGAATATTGAGAATGCTGCTAATGGTAGTGAGGAGAACGTTGAGCAGTTGACTGGTGAGGGTGCGAAGTGCATTAGATACTTTTTCTGCTGTTTGAGTTACGATGTCGCCAAGATCGACGGATAATTTTTGTGCGATCGCCCATTGCTGTAAAGTTTGTAAGTGTTCGCTTCCTGTCTCGATCCATTGAGGCAAAATAGTCACTAAGTCGCTCAGTTGCTGAACGATCAAAGGGACAAGCGTCAATGCTAAAAGTCCTATGACGAGCAATCCCAACAGCAGCACCAACACAATCGCTAATTTTCGAGGAATTCCGCGTTTTTGAAGAAAAAGAATTGGAAAATCGAACAGAAAAGCCAGAAGCGATGCTGTAATCATAATGCTGACTAGCGGCTCTAGATAATTAATTAGAAGAGAAAGTAGCCAGCCATTGAGAAAAATAATGGGAAAGATTAATCCCAAACGCAGCCAAGGAGGAAGCTTGCTGATTGACTCAAGCATGGGGTGGAATGGTTGATTCGGAAAAATCGGCTAACATATATCGCTTGGAGCGATCGCTAATACGCTACCTTGACACTCCCACCAGTAAACTGGGGGATTCTTGGTTCAACGAGTCCACTTAACTTAAATTCCTTGCGGGATCTAAGCCAGAGGTGGTTCTCTCCCCAAGCGTTGACTTCGGGCGTGCCCCGCCCTAGTTGTATTTCTACAAAGTTTGATTGAGCTGCAAATGCTGGTCGTCTAGTTCCTGCGAATCTTTTACCTACTTTCAGGTCATACAAAATGTACTACTAGAACAACAAAGTAGAACCGCATAGATTCAATTGTCAAGGTGCAGCGTTAACCGTTAGGTAACTGGGTTTTTTCAGAGGTTGATTACCCTGACCTCTGTACTAATTCTCTCAAAAGTTGAAAGCGATATGTGTGAAGATTGTGCAAAGATTTTTAATCGTGCTTCGCGTTTGTTTATTGGTCGCAATTCATGAGGGGCTGTGTGGCGAATTATGATGAGAATCACTAGCGAAAGTATTGAACGATCCCAGCCGCGATCGCTTCTGCCATTCGTTTGCGATAGCTAGCATTAGCCAGGTTGCGACTATCGATCCCACCCGTGACAAAACCGACTTCTACTAAAGCAGCAGGCATGGAACTTTTTCTGAGAACGTAAAACCTTGCTCGTCTCACGCCGCGATCACGAATATTAATGCGACTGAGAATGCTACGATGAATAATCTGAGCGAGACGATAGCCTTCAGAATAGTAGTAGGTTTCCAATCCGTTCACTGCTGAGCGACCCAAACCAACTGAATTGGCATGGATGCTGACAAAGGCATCGGCATTGGTATTTTCTGCCAGTGCGACACGACCGGATAAAGAGATAAAGCGATCACTAGAACGAGTTAGGAAAACTTTCATTTCCTGCCGCTCTAAAATCCTAGCAACTTCTAGAGAAATAGAAAGAACGACATCTTTTTCTCGCAAACCGCCGATCCCGATGGCTCCTGGATCGCGTCCTCCATGACCGGGATCTACCAACATAATAATGCCAGTTGTTGGATAAGGTTTGGCAGCCGGAACGGAAACCGCAACTGAATCTGATGGCAGGGAGTAACTCGATGTCAGCAAAAATTTCGGCAACTGAACGAACCAACGATTAGGAGACAGTCCTCGCACGTGAACTTCCCAAGGACGCATACTGTATTGTTCGTTTAATTCAACGACGATACGGGTGGTTTGAGGCGTGAACTGACCGACTCGTACTTCGCGAACAAAACTACTGACAGCCTTGGAGGTAAGCGGTTTTCCTGAAGATATCCCTGGCAAGTCGATGACTAAGCGGGTTGGGTTGCGGATC
>CAYTUO010000166.1:0-9345 GCA_964441015.1 uncultured Pleurocapsa sp. | reverse complement strand
AAATTTATTTTAGCTTCTTTTAGTACCTCATATTACTATTTTGGAGATGTCTATTGGGGCGGGATATTGTGTTTGGGGCAGGGCAGTATCAGCCGAGTGCGTCTGAGGGAAGGCGTTTGTTGGCTCATGAGTTGACTCATGTTATTCAGCAAGGTCAAAGTTCACGGCAAGATCATTTCGTACAAAGAAGAGTGCGTCGCAATTATGTTAGTTGCGAAAATCGAGGATTATGGAATCCTCGAAGAACCGGAAATCAGATTGTTAACACCATAACCACTGCCGATGCCAGAGCAATTGCAGTTGCTCGCAATGCTGTGACCCAAATTAGTAACTTGAGGCGAGATAGAGGAACAGCAGGATACACACCGCCAGCGGTGTTACGTGATGCCTTTCAGACTCGTTTTAACATAAATGTGGCGACAGTGTCGGATCGCCAACTAGAGAGGATACAAAGACGATTTCAACGGGTTCAAGAAATTTTGGAGGGCGGTTATATCCGCTACACCTGTAGAGGGAGAGAATGTGAAAGCGATGGCTGGGCGTATAGTTTTGAAGGAGAATACAGAATCTATTTATGTAACCGATTTTATGGAGATACTAGCAATGAACAAGGTGGAACTATTCTCCATGAAGCATTTCACATATATTTCCCTCATATTGAAGATTGGGAAAGCCCAGCTTTGGCAAACGCACACTGTTACGAGCAGTTTGCTCGATTACTTTTAGGAGATGTTCCAGCAACCGATCCCTGTATATAAAATGTCAGCCAACACTAAAAGCACTGCGAATATCTATTCCAAAAGTGCGATCGCCGCTCTTGTAGGGTGCGTTAGGAGTATAACGCACCTAACTAAGCAATTACACGGTGCTTTACGGCTTAAAATGAACCAAGATCGGGTAAAGTATCCTTAATCGTCAGAAACCTGGGTAGTTGATATGATTCAGGCATTGTATAGCTTACAGTCCTCTCTGAGAGAATGAGCGATCGTGAACCTGATATTCCGGAACTTCCCAATCGCTGGCAGGAAATCCAGGCAGATGAAATTTATTGTTCTAGCGAAGGTAGGCTCGTTTCATTCAGCCAAACCCAAGTTCAACTCGGAATTCTGTACGATGCGCAGGGTAAGCATCTCTGGGCAATCAATAAAGGACTTGTGCCACCCAAGGGAAATAGCGGACTGATCCCTTCAGAGGAAGAAGGCTACGATCTCAAGTCTAAAATTCTTGGAAAGGGTGGCGATCGCCGATTTCACGGCAAAATAGTGAAAGGTATCCTCTATTTCCCAGGCAAAGTGACCAGTCATTAGCGGAAGGAGTTCGATCATGAACACACTCAAAGAGCATCCAATTTGGCACAGTGTCACTCAAACATTGGAGCAAATTAACCCTAATCAAATTGCCAACGATCATCTCCAAGCCTGTCACGACGAAATACATGGCTACTGGGATGAGGAAGACCAATTTTACAAAACCATTCGCTTCACCCAACGTCCCACGCCAAAATTGATTAGCAGATCTTTAGGGTTAACTTCCCAAGAAGCTGGTAATGTTAACTGGCTGCAATTAAAATACTCCCTCATAATTCCCCCATCTGCTGATTTATCAACCCTTCACCCATCATCTGTGACAACAGTTGGTGAACTGAGCCTAATCTTAGATGACAATCTAGAAGTTATTGATGAAAACTGGTTAATTGACATCAACTCTCCTTACGTATTAGCAATCCAGTAGCGATCGCGGATCTTGTAGTGCGATCGCTCGCCCGTAGATTGGGTTGAGTGCGATCGCACGTTGAGAAAACTGGAAGGGCGAGCGCAAGATTTGGTGGGTGAGCGATCGTAGAGAAGAGGGCGAGCGCGAATCTTTGATTAGCCTGCTGCTCAATGCGATCGCATTCATTACTTAAAAAACAGTGTCAATCCCCCAGTTTTGACCCTACCCGCCTGTGCTTATTCTCCAAACGCTCTCGACGTTGGCGACGAAGATCGGCTTCTACCATTGCGATCAATTCATCGAGTGCCAAGGTGACAAGCTCCAACTGTCGATTGCTTTCACGTAAACTCTCAACTTCCCGCTTTCTCGTTTCTGCATCAGGAATGCTTGGTTGCTGAATCATGGTAGGTTCCAATTCCTTTTCACTTCTCGAACGCTCGCTTGGGCTGCATCAGCAGCAGCTTGTGCTTGTTCGATAGTTTGTATTAGTAAATTTAGCATAGCAGCAGTAGCCGTTGGTTGAGACTCTAGAATCCTAAGCAAAAGCGTATGAAGACGGGAGTAAGGCTCTGTTAGGCGTTCTCTGGAATTCTGAAGTTCTTCTAGTTCGGGAATTGTCGCTTCAGTTTCGCCATATTGCTCGAAAAGCATCCATTCTGTAGCTGATGCTTCCTCAATACCTTCTGCTAATTGTCTTAACAAGTTAAAAATGACAGTTAAAGTTTCATCGGGTAGCTTTGCCATTTGGTTTAGTTTTGAGAAAGCAATATTTCTCAAAATACTATAAAATTTAACTAAAATCCAAAAGCGATCGCTCGGACTCTACCATCCAATTCCGAGCAAATTATCATCAAAAGATGTCGAGAAAGTTGTATAAAGAAAACTCTCGATCCGATTAACTTGATGCGATCGCCCTCTCAAAACAAAAATTATATAGCTTCTATTACGACAAAATCTGGCAAACTTACCCCGATCGAGGAGACCCCCTAATTATAGGGAGAATAATTTTATGACTAGAGTTTTATCAGCTAAACCTTCAAAAGGTAGAGATGCTAGTTTTAGCAAAACGCGATCGCCCGCCCAAAACCAACCAACCAATCCTTACGGCAAACTCTTCTCTTTACAACGTACTGCGGGCAATAGAGCTACAGAACAAATGCTTAACTCGCTAGGCACAGGTGCTATTGTGCAACGAAAATGCGCTTGTGGTGGTGCGGCAGGAGCGAGTGGAAAATGTGCTAAATGCAGCGAAGAAGAGACGCTTCTACAACGTGATGGAACTGGAGAATCCGAATCTTCTGAAGTCCCGCCAATTGTCCATGAGGTATTGAGTTCGTCCGGGCAACCCTTAAACCCCGATACTCGTTCTTTTATGGAAGAGCGTTTCGGGTATGACTTTAACCAGGTTCGGGTACATACAAGTACAAAAGCTGCCGAGTCAGCCAAGGCAGTAAACGCATTAGCCTACACAGTGGGACGAGATATCGTATTTGGAACTGGGCATTATGCACCAAATACACTCAGAGGGCAGCAATTGTTAGCTCATGAGTTAACCCATGTAATTCAACAAAGAGATAGATTTGTAGAAGATCCAATATCAGGTAGTCTAGCAACTGATGCTAATAGCCAAACGCTTGAGGTTGAAGCCGAGCAAAATGCAGCAAGAATTGATAACTATAATTCACTTTCGGTTTCTAGTTTGAATCAAGCACCTCAAATTCAGTGCGAGAAGAAAAGCGGTCTTTCTCCTACAACTCCCCGTCCAGATCGGGATATAGAAGCCCAACGTTTAGAAGCAATTGATATAGTTCGTTCAAACTGCCTAAAAATTTGGGCAACAGCAGGAAAATACGGAGTATCTGCTGAGGCAATCGCTGGAGCAATTCTATGGGAAGCATTGGAAAATCCTTATTACCGACCTTTCCCTCGGCTTGGTCCAGGAAAAGTTCATCCCTATGAATACATTGGCAAAAGCGAGGCTGAAAAAGTAGAGGAAGAAAAAAGAGTGCCAGCCTCAAAAGATAAGGAAGAACGAACTCAACGTTTACAACGAGCTGACCAGGCTATTACTTACATAGCAGCAATTATGCAGCGCCATGCAGATAATTACAAAAAAATTGCTGGTGTTGATATCACCAATAATCCTGGAATCCTTTGTACCCTTTATCAAGGAGGTAAAAGTGAAGAAAGAGCGCAGAAACTAGCTGAGAAGCGTAAGAAAGATCCCAACGCACAGCCTATGCCAGGAGATGAAATGGGACCTTGGGTCGAACAAAATATGGACTTTATTAAAGGTCTTTGCACGGTAGGCGATTTCGTACCTCCTTCAGGCTCAACGAGAGCGGCATGATTTTAGTAAACCAATAAATAAAGACTATTAATATGACGAGAACTTTATCAGTCAAACCCTCCAAAGAAAGAGAAGCTGGTTTTGCCAAAGCGCGATCGCCCGCCCAAAACCAACCAACCAATCCTTACGGCAAACTCTTCTCTTTACAACGTACTGCGGGCAATAGAGCTACAGAACAAATGCTTAACTCGCTAGGCACAGGTGCTATTGTGCAACGAAAATGCGCTTGTGGTGGTGCGGCAGGAGCGAGTGGAAAATGTGCTAAATGCAGCGAAGAAGAGACGCTTCTACAACGTCATGGAACTGGAGAATCCAAATCTTCTCAAGTACCGCCAATTGTGCATGAAGTGTTGAACTCGTCCGGGCAACCCTTAAACCCCGATACTCGCGCCTTGATGGAATCCCAATTCGGACGTGATTTTAGCCAGGTACGAGTACATACTGATACTAAAGCAGCAGACTCTACGCGATCGGTAAATGCTCTAGCTTACACAGTCGGGAAAGATATCGTATTTGGAACTGGACAGTATGCACCGACGACCGATGACGGGAAGAAACTATTAGCACATGAGTTAACGCACGTCGTACAGCAGCAGGGAAAAACTCTACAGGCAAAGCTAATCTTGGGTTCGCCTAGCAGTTTGCAAGAACGAGAAGCTGATGATGTGGCTAGAAAAGTTATGTCAGAGTCAACCGAGCAAACATTATTATTACAAACGCCCAGTACCTCGGTTTTACAACGCCAGATGGATTTTGACGAGGAAACAGAGGAAGAAATAGTCGCATCAGTAGACGAGAACGACCTTGATGTACAAGACGGTGACTTTCCTTCTGGTAGCACGGTAGCAATTGGCGAACAATCGGATGTACAACTGGAAAGCGATTTGTTTGGTATGGCGATTGAGGAAAGTGAGGCGGAGGAAGAGAACGAGACTATCTTACTTGCTGCCGCAGATAAAAAAGCCAAGAAACCTCCTGCAAAGGGGGATGGGAAGAAGGAAAAGAAAGAAACGCCTTGGATTACCAAAATAGAAATCGACCTAACCAGTCAAAGAATGAAGCTCATCTGGAGCGGCGATCGCAAACCAGAGACGGTAATCATTTCTAGTGGCAAAGGGTGTCCCAATACAAAAGAAAATCCCTGTAAAAGTGGAGATAACCTTTATTGCACGCCAACGGGTGAATTTTCAGTCGGCAAGAAGGGAGACGGAGACTACAAGAACAGCAAGGGAGATCCGATGTCTTGGTATGTGGAATTTGTTCCCCGACGAGGCATCGGTATTCACAACAGTCAAGTAGCAGATGGAAACCCTCGTTCTCATGGATGCGTTCGCGTTGGCAAAGGAGCGCAAGCTGATGCGTTGGCAAAACGAATTAACCAAAATGTTAACAACAAAACCAAAATTAGCGTTAGTGGCAAAGCACCGACAAGACCCTGGTCTCTTTCCAAGGAAAAGATAAAGTCCTATGAAGGATGTCCTTTGCCTCCCGAACCAAAGCCAAAATCGAAATCTTCTGATAAAAAGAAAAAGAAATAAAGCTTTTAGCAATATTTCAGATTGAGGGTGTAAACGCGATCGCTCAGACGCTACAATGAATCCAACTTTTTGTTCGGGAGGTGCCTTTTCTGACAGATTGTTCGGACGATTCAGCCATTGCAGAACTTTACGAAGCGATCGGTAATCTTGTCACCCAATTTCCCCTGCAACATTGGAGCTAATCAGAATGAGTACATTATTTGACCTACTCGAAAAAATCAAAGCCAAGCCAGGATTGTACTTGGGGAATGCCTCCATCACAAGTTTACGAATGTTCGTCCTTGGCTATCGCTTTGCGCGATCGGAATTAGACATCACCAATACTGAATCTGAAAGTGACTTCTACAAAAACTTCCAGCCGTGGCTGCAAAATCGCTTATCCATTCGTACCGTTAACGCTTGGGATAAAATCATTTTGCTGACCTGTATCGATGAGAAAGCCGCATTTGATTACTTCTTCCAACTGGTGGATGAATTTCTTCAACGAGACAAAAGCCAAGATATCGACCCAATTCTGAGCGAATCATCCTCAAAAGATGTCGAGAAAGTTGCATGAAGAACACTCTCGGTTTGATTAACTCAAGGCGATCGCGATCGTCTCGATTGGTTAATCTAATTCGCATTAATTAAAATAAACTTGATTGAGAATATTTACTTAACCTGAGTTCGGGTTAAGCAGATTGAGGCAAAAGCCAGTCAAAATGAAGACTAGGTTTCTTGGGTTGATGACAATAAGCAATCAAGCCACACAGGAGGTTAACGCAAAAATTGACAGGAGAACGATGTCGTGTATGTTCAATTTGAGAGATATTCTTGAGTTGGTCATTAATAGTTTCAATGATCGCTCGTTTGCGAGATAAAAACTTATCATGAAGACGTATCAACTTATTTTTCATGTTGCGTTTCGGTTTGGCAAAGAACTCAATGTCCAACTCTTCTAATAATTGAGTTGCTAGTTTTTGAGAGACATAGCCGCGATCGGCAAAAATTTTGCCCGTTAGACCTTGCAGTAAACGAGGCACGGGACGACGGTCATCGACGTTACCTGGTGTGAGAGTAGCATTTAACAGTTCGCCGAACTCATTAACCACTAGATGTAGTTTGAACCCAAAAAACCAATCCACAGAGTTTTTGCCTCTGGCTGCTATGTCCTTAAACACTCGATGACTCCAAATGCGGCGATTATGACAGACTTTCAAGCTGGTAGAATCGACAAAGCCTATCCCCGTACAGTTACCAAAACACTGTTTGAGGTAGGCACATAAAGCAATTAGAGTCGATGGCATCCATTCGACGAATCTTTTATCCCGAACTGAGGTTACTTAGTACGCTTGACTTGATTGTTGAGATTTAAGACATCCAAAAGTAAAGTTTCGTGATGATTTAAAGAAAAAATTCAATAGCAAAGATAGCAATCATAGTATAATTTTCTTAAAAATCAATTTAAATTCTCTCTTGCCCTAATACTTCTAAGATATTCATTCCCTTAAACCTAACCTAAAAACTTAAGGGTAACGATTATTAGAAAAAGAAGTAAGATTTGCAGAAGCAAAAAAGTCTTTTATGTCAATTGAGAAAATTCTCTCAGTTGCTAAAAGATAAGCTCGGTAAGTCAACAAAAACCTTATCGCCAATAAGCTCGACAATAAACTGTTAAAACTGTTCCTTAACTAACGCTCTTCTGGGACTCTGGCAAAAGTCTTATAGTCTCTCAACTCTAGAACTTTTGTGGGGTGAGTATTCAAGTGATCGCGTTCCTAACAGAAACTCGACAATTTGGTTTATATTAGAAAAAAAGTTAGTGATCGCTTGTTGAGCAAAGGTTTCAGCATCTACATAAGGCATTTGTTTTCCGACAGTCCCAGAAGAGCGCTAAAGCGGAAAAGCTCGAAAGGAATAAACACCGTTTAGAAATCCCTCTAAATAGATCGATAACGGCAATCCCAACCCAAAAGAAAGGTTTCCTTAGAGAAACGCGCAACGCTGTTGAATCCAGCCAAATTGATATTTTCATCGGTACTCGCTACTGAATGCGATTGTTTTAAATTGGCGATCGCTTCTATGGGTGCATATATTCACGTCTGTTTTTGCAATTCTGACGCAGCAGGCAAACTGTCATGTTTGATAGCTTAGACGACACTCTCAAAAACCTTCTCAATAACGCCCCATCTAGCGAACTTCCCGAACTTCGCAGTGCTGACGTTAGCTTTGAGACCCCTGATAAAAACTATACACCCGCGCAACCAACGGTCAACCTCTTCCTCTATGAAGTCAAAGAAAACCGAGAATTGCGCGATCGAGTCCCGATTGTCGAAAGGGTTGGGGATGAATTTATTCGGCGAAAACCCCCGCTCAGAGTAGACTGCTCTTACATCGTCTCTGCCTGGTCGAATCAAGCTGGAGCAGTCAAAGTAAGACAGGAACATCTACTGCTCTCTCAAGCGCTTCTCTGGCTCAGTCGTTTTCCCACCATCCCAAACGATAATCTGCAAGGAAGTTTAGCAAATCAACCTTTTCCGCCGCCGACGATGGTTGCTCAAGTCGATGGCAATAAGAATGCCACAGGCGAATTCTGGACGGCGTTGGGAATTTCACCTCGACCTACCTTCAATCTTGTAGTAGCGATCGCAATGGATTTAAGAGTTGCCGTACCAGAAGGATTACCCGTTGTTACCAGCGAGATCCGTCTCTTAGAAATTGACAAACCTGCCAGCTTACAGCGTTGGTTTCATATCGGTGGCAGAGTTTCCGAGGCAGCCAATCCTAATAATGCGATCGACGAGGCACAAGTGAAGCTGGTAGAGAAAAATGAAATTGTCAAAACCAATGCTCAAGGTCAATTTATCTTTTCTGACTTAGCAGCAGGGAATTACACCCTAGAAGTCAGCAAAGTAGGATTTACCACGAGATCCAAAGCGATCGCTATACCTGGTGAGAGCGTAACTGCTTATGATGTAGCACTATCTACTTAGGCATCAAAACCTGACTCTCGATCGCAATCATTTCTTGATTTGGCAAAGATGAAGGAGTAAATTATGCCCGTATACCTAGCCCCTGGCGTTTATGTTGAGGAAAAACTCGGTTCGCCCCCAATTGCAGGTGTGGGGACGAGTACGGCTGCTTTTATTGGCATTGTCGATAATGCTGTCGTGATGCCGAAAAAACCTACCTCTGGAGCAGTAGAAGAGTCTTATGTACTAGCGGCGGTGAATACACCCGTTGCGATCGCCAATTTCGAGCAATTCAAAAACAATTTTGGGAACTTTCAGGTTGGGAATAAAGTTCTTGCCCATGCAGTCTATGGATTCTTCCTCAATGGGGGTAGCAATTGCTATGTCATCCGCGTTGCCAACTTTGACGATATCCAACAAGCAGACGGCCCTCTAAAACAACTCGCGAAAATTGACGAGATTGCCATCGTCGCTGCTCCTGGTGCGCTAGATGCAGGCGTACAAAATGCGATCGCCACCCATTGTAAAACATTAGAAGATCGATTTGCCATTCTCGACGGTCAAGTCACCGAATCAATTACTGTCAATGACATCAAAGGAGGGACTGGGAACAGTGACTATGCTGCGCTCTATTTCCCTCAGATAAAAGTTTTCAATCAAACTCTCGATCCAGCGACTAATAAACGACCTGCTGGAGAAGCAGAAATTGTCGATCTACCGCCAAGCGGACATCTTGCAGGCATCTATGCTCGTGTAGATCAAAGCCGAGGCGTTTTCAAAGCACCCGCTAACG
>CAYTUO010000165.1:5357-9375 GCA_964441015.1 uncultured Pleurocapsa sp. | reverse complement strand
TTTCCATTCACAAGTACTAAAATAAAGCAAAAAAAGGCAATAGTCTTCACCTTTTTCAAAAGCCAGTTAGGCTTGTTTTTTTGACAACTGGGCTACCAGATGTTATTCAGAGAAGAGATGAATTTAAGTAAAATTATAATAGCGATCATTGCCAATGATTAATATTTTTATAGATGAAGAAATCTTGATTCTTAGTTTAGACTGTAGAGAGCCAAGAAACAATTAATAGCGAATTGTAATTAATTGGAGCGATGATACAGATTTCCAAACGTTCGTGTACTTTAATTATTTTATGATTTATTGTTTTTATTGGCTTAGACTGGGTTGCTCAGAGGCTATGCATAAAGTAAATCTTAAGACAAGCTTGAGAGGTGAAAGCGATCGCGCCTCAATTCCCGACTAGCTTATCAAGGATCGAGAGGACTTCTGACAGCTTTACCACCGCGATTAAGAACGTGAGTATAACCCTCTTCTGTCACTTTAGGAAAAATCAACGAAGTTACGTCATTTTAACCTACGAAAAATCAGGGTTTTAACCCACTCTGACAGAAGAGGGATATCCCCCAAAAAAGGTAGTTATACGGAAACATTCCGTATAATAAGTAGTTGTTCTGGCTGGCGATAGAAAATGTTACTGGCTGGGAACCCTATAGTTATGCCAGCCACAACAACACTTCGTTGGAACCGACAACGCACGAAGGTTAGCCGCACGGCGACTTCCGTCGGCGTTGCGGCTCAACTCCACCGTTAGGTAGCAGTGCCAACTGTCACCGGAGAGTTTTGAAAAATTATGTCATATATCTCGCCCTCAGATCTAGAAGCTCTACCATAGAGTACTTGGGACTCTTTAAATAGTAAAGAATGTTTACAAATCACTCCGGCTCCTTCGAATCATCTGGGTTACACAAGGTTCAACCTTGTAAAGATTTAGATTGCAGAGCTGATGTCATTTTTGTACATGGTTTAGGTGGTAATGCTTGGAGCACTTGGCATCCGAAAGAATTGCGTAATGATGATAATTTTTGGCTTAAATGGTTAGGAGAAGACTTGCCCTATATCTATACCTGGACTTTTGGGTATGAAGCTGAACCATCTAGTTGGAGAGGTAACTCTATGCCTCTGTTCGACCAAGCTACCAACTTGCTTCAAGGATTAGATAACATGGGGATCGGGGAAAGAAAAATTATCTTCATTGCTCATAGTTTAGGTGGTCTCTTGGTAAAAAAGATGCTCCAGACTGCCCAAACTTATAGGCAAACTAATAAGTCTTATCAGCAAATTGCTGAAAAAACCAGGGGCATAGTTTTTTTGGCAACTCCACACACAGGCTCACATCTTGCCGATTTAATTGACAATATTCGTATTCTTTCTAGAACAACAGCTAATGTGAAGGAGTTAAAAGCTCATGAGCCTCAGTTACGCGAGCTTAACAACTGGTACCGGGAGCAAATTGGCAGTTTGAAGATTAAGACAAAAGTCTTTTATGAAACTCAAAAAGTACATGGGATTTTAGTAGTCAATCCAGATAGTGCCAATCCTGGTATTCAGGGAGTATTGCCTGTAGCAGTCGAGGAAGACCATATTTCTATCGCAAAGCCTAGATCTAGGGAAAGTTCTATATATATTGGCGTAAAAAAATTTATAGAAGAGGTGATTCAAAATGATAAGTCAAATTCAAATAATGGTGGAAATGGAAATGATAAACCCCGGATTTTTCGTCTGATTCTTGGAGGAGTACTAACTCTCTCCGCAGCAGGTCTAACTATTTTTCTCATTGTTAAAGATGGTAATATTTCTTTTTCTGATGTCCAACTCATCGTTAGTATGTTTTTCTTTGGCTATATCCTTGTGAGATTTTTCTATCCAGGGTGGTTTTCTTCCGATGAAACATAGAATCTCTGTGGTATCACTTACTCTCTGCTATTTGACTTCTTAATATTTACTTTATCAATCATCTCTCAATTAGCTATCGGGACTTAGACAAATTTCAGCACCAAATATAGCCAAAACTAGCTTGGTGAGACGCAAACACGTTCTGATTTTCTTGGAGCCAATTGAAGAAACGAAAAGACATCGCAGTACGAAATGCTTCCAAGACTTCTGTAAAAGTCGTTAACGGTTGTTTGGACGTTTGGACTGATAGGAATCGGAGTGACTGTTTTTTGGGTTATAGAGCCTTGGCTACCTGAGTCGATCTGCTTGATTCGATTAAGAAACGAATCTCATTATCCTCGTTTATCTTTTTGGAATTGGGTAGGCTTGTGGTTAGCTTCTTTTATTGTTTTAGCCGCTTTAATGGGCATTCATATTTTTGATTTATATTTAGTTATCACTCCTCTTGTCAAAATTGTAGCTTGGATTGGACTCTTAACAGTTATTAATTGGATGCTGTTAAGTTATTTATTGCTAGTTTGTTTGTATAATAGGCCGAATTTTTTAAGAGATTAAGCTGTTAGATGCCGTCAAAATTATTTCATTTTTTTTAGGACAATTTTAACAACTTTAATAGTTTGAGCGAGTCGATAATTCACATTGAGAAGCGCATTAGTATCGACAACAATAGGTTCACCTTTTTGTTGACTAACATGGCAAGTTTTGACTAATTGATTAAAATTATGACCGATTTTATTAATTTCCCAAAGCATTTGAGCGAGAGTAGCATAAGTATCGACATCAATTTTGGCAGGTGGTAGTTTCCGTCGCAAGGCACTAGAGATGAGAAATTCGCTCATGCTGATGTTGGCTTGTCTGGCTAATTGGGCGATTTGATTTTTGTCTTCACGACTAATTCGGACGATTAAAATTTTATCTTTAATTCTCTTGGCTTTTTGATTCGTTGTTCGTTTGGTTTGAGTCATTAAAAGAATTGAATTGAGATCGTTAGGCAATAGGCATTTTAGAAAACTTTCATTAAAAAAACTTCACCAAGAAGAGTGACGATCGACTATGCCGTTGGATATCCAACATCTCTGTAGAACGAGGAAAAAAATGTTGCCAGTCATGCCCGAAGCGCGAAGCTATAATCTTTAGGCAGGTGCGATTGTTTGGATTCGATCCTTTCCAATGATAAATCCATCTGCTCCAGTAAAACTGACGGGACTTTCTCAACCCGAAGCGGTAGAGCGCCTAAAACAAGAAGGGTATAACGAACTGCCTTCTAGTAAAAGGCGAACCCTTTGCGATCTCGCCCGCGAAACTTTCCGAGAACCGATTTTCCTGCTGCTAGTTGCCTGCGGCGCGATCTATTTATTCTTGGGAGATGCCCAAGAAGCCTTAATCTTATTAGGGTTCGTCTTTTTAATCGTCGGCATTAATCTTTATCAGGAGCAAAAAACCGAGCGATCGCTCGAAGCTTTGCGCGACCTCTCCAGTCCCATTAGTTATCCGCGACGGAGAACGCCAGCGCATTGCTGGAAGAGAAGTGGTGCGGGGAGATTTGCTGGTGCTATCCGAGGGCGATCGCATTCCTGCCGATGCTGTCCTGTTGTGGTCGATCCATCTGACCGTAGATGAATCGCTGCTTACAGGAGAATCTGTTCCCGTTTGCAAGCGATCGATTACGCTAGAGGAGCAATCCCACATCGAAAATAATCGTCCGGGAGGCGACGACCAGCCTTTTGTCTATTCGGGCACCTTGGTAGTTCAGGGACAGGAAGGAGACGAGCGTCGCTCGCCTCCTTCCCCTATGTTTGATTATCATTATCATTAACAGCTTTTTGATAGCTTAAATATGAGATTAAAAAGTATTGTAACGACAGAGTAACTTTGCCAAAAGAGGGCAACATTGTTAGGTAAATTCAATGATTAAACGAGGTAATCAAAAGTTTGGTCTACCATTATGCCCAAGCGACAAAAACAAAACTCTGACCATGCACACAAGTACAATACTCCTACTCTAGATAATGAGGCGATTTCTCGGCAATTAGAAGCGTTATTAACTCCAGCTATTTTTGCTCAACAACAATATTACAAACAATTAGGATTAAGAGATAGAATTCTGAATTTATCGTTCATGGTG
>CAYTUO010000165.1:1238-5347 GCA_964441015.1 uncultured Pleurocapsa sp. | reverse complement strand
CATTATTGTGGCGACAAGTTCCTGGAGTTCAAGAATTAAATCGTCTTTTGGCAAGAGAAGGTTTTTTATGGTGTCGTGTTACCAAAGTAGCTCAACAATCGTTATCAGAAAGATTTTTAGTTTTTCCTGCCGAATTATTTGAGCGTGTTTTTAAAGCTTTATTACCACAATTACAACATAATTGGCAGCAACGCCTTCAACGACCACTACCAGATAGTGTTCAGTTGGCACTCCGTAATTTTGAACGGATTTGGATAGCTGATGGGTCAACTCTGGAAGCGCTGTTCCGTAAGCTAAAAAGCCTGGAAGAGCTTAAAACAGGTCAATTAGCTGGAAAGATTTGTACAGTAATTGATTTGGTAACTCGACTACCTGTAGAAATTTGGTTTGATACAAATCCATCTGCCAGCGATACTAATTTTGAGGCAGGACTGCTGAATTTACTAAGAGCTAACACCTTAATTTTATTGGATAGAGGTTTTTATCATTTCCTTTTCTTTGAAAAACTTATTAATCAAAAGGTTCATTTTATTACTCGATTAAAAGCTAAAGCTTCTCTCCAAGTTCTACAAGTTTTTACATCTACTCACTCGGTTAAAGATCGATTGATAAAGTTGGGGACTGGTCGAGGTGGCGCACCAATCCTCACTTTACGATTGGTGGAAATTCGAGTTGGAAAAGCTACCTTTTCTTATCTAACTTCTGTTCTCGACCCAGCGATCTTACCTCCCTACGTAGTTGCCGATTTGTATCGCCGACGTTGGCGGATTGAAGAGGCTTTTCACACAGTTAAACGGTTGTTAGGATTGTCTTATTTATGGACGGGTTCTATTAACGGTATAAAATTACAACTCTGGGCAACTTGGCTTTTTTACGCAGTCTTAGTGGACTTGGGAGATGCGGTGAGTAATGAATTATCTCTACCGTTTGACCGCATTTCTTTGGAGATGATTTATCGTGGAATGCCTTTTGTCTTAACCTCTCACGAATGAATCGGGATTGATTTTCTTGTCTTGAGCCATCAAGCAGAGATCGAACAAGGCTTCTACTGCCGTTCTTTCCGCTTCTGTAAACAATTCAACCTGAAATCCCAATTGAACCAACTCATAGAAATCGAGGACGTAACTATGAGAGGGATAACCATAGACCAGCTTACTAATAACTGTTTCGGCTTGTTCTGCACTCCAGGCGGGCAAGCGAGTTAGCAGGCGTTTTCCATACTCTTTACTAACCGATAAGGCGCGACTGTACTCCCCTAAATTTTGTAAATCTAATTTAGCGAACAGGGGACCGCTCACTACTCGCACAAAATCGATCGCGCGTTCGATGCAAGCATCCACGTCCAATTCGGTAACTTCTACTAAAATAGTCGCGGCATCTTGCAGCGTATTTTTGGCAAATGTTGTTAATTCTTCTAGGTTTTTGAAGGCATTTAACGCCGAAGCGAGTTCTCCGCCGCCGATATAGATTTGCGGGTCGAGGGGTCCGAGTTGAGCCAATTCATCCATGACAATTGCATCCGCACCGATGCACAAAAGCGTCGCGGCGCTTTTTGCCCATAGAGGAATACAGGCATTGATTTTTTTGGCGTGCAACCTCAACATTTGAATAATGAGATAGGCGATATCGCCATAGCCACCCGTCGAGTGGATGACTAAATCCAACTCTTCAAAGGATTTATTTTTGAGTGCAGCGCGAATGGCGAATGCGTGCCCCCAAAGGAGTTCCTCACTGGGAATCAACAAGAAAATAGCGGGTCTGCCTCGAATATCGACAAAAGCTTGCAATCGTGCCGATATTTCTGTTTGTTTGTCGAGCGGTTGCATAAATTACAGCAAGTTAAGACCTCTTAGATGCGATCGCTCTTCAGTTTAGAGAAAAACTTTGAGGAATCTGTGAAGACTGGCTCTTGGCGCAGCAGTTTTTTCACGCGATTTTTTATCGCCATCATTTTCATGACATAGCGTTGCCGATCTGGGCGATGATGAGAACAGAGGTCGAGTCGAAGAGTCGAAGATGCACAAAACTATCCTATTCCCAATGCCTGGTTGCGAAAAAACGTGCTGGCTGGCGTGATATAACTCGCGCGCCAATGAATATGCGTCGCCAATCGGTCAAGATAACATTCGTTAGATAACGAGTTAGCTAAGAATTGTAGAAAAGCGTTCGCTAGGTCTAATGAGACATCTTTTGCTGACCCGCTAGCAATCGAGAAGCCCTAACCCGTGAAAGTGATTTTGAGCGTTCATAGTAACACAAAGTCTCATTTTGTTTATACAAAATCACTGCTTGCTAAGACTAACGAAGCCATTTCAAGCCTTCTTTACATTGAAAAAGAAGGCAATTCTTGTAAATCTTTGCGTGCTTTTGTGCGGAACGATCGCTCAGTCTAAGCCATTAAAACAGGCAAAGTTAGGAGAAATAGCACACAACCGTACTACATTAGCGCACGAGATCGCTTTCTTACGCACAGTCTTTAATCTCTAGATTTTTAAAGGTTCTTTAAGCATCTTGTAAAAGTCGAAAAACGATTAAATGAAAGAAAAAATCAAAAGATCGAGCCAGTTAGAGTGCTAAATGGGGATAGCAATTTCACCTATTGGAGCGAATTAAGATTGAAGTCATTAAGAGTAGGCTAAACAGCAAATGGGTGAAACAAATATAAGGAAAGTAAAGGTTTCCCAATCAAACCGCTATGTCCAGCAGAAGACAAAAGCAAATAACCATTCAATTAAGAGCAGATGCGGAAAGCGAGCGAGGACAAATAATCGAAGCTCTTCAGAGCGAACCGTTAGGCAAGGAAGGAATCGTTTGGCAAATAGCGATCGCTTGGTACTTGCCTTTTACCCTCTCTGCCGACGATTCCAATCTGCGTGCTGTGGCGATTCAATGCCTGGGCATACTGGAAGGTCGAGCGCAGGCAATTCGCGAATATGCGGGACTGCTGCCGACTAGGGCGATGACAATAAATGCCAGCGCGATCGATCCACTCTTGACAACTAACGATTCTTTTGAGTCCCACGTCTGTTCGGGGGTACATCCTGAAGAGGAATTGGAAGAATGGGAACTCAGACAACAGAAGAATCTGACGATGATGGATAGTTTGTTGGGAAAAATTAACTGATTAATTCGGCGAGAGCTTACAAAACATTTGTCATTAACGATTAAGGAGAGTCAGCAACATCATGACACGCAAAGGAAGAAAGAGTAAAAAGTTAGTACTGTGCCTAGATGCAGGGACATCGCTCATCAAAGTTTTGTATCGAACTGGAACGGGTCTAGTCAAACACTTGTGCATGGATGCAATGCTATTGAAACTGCCTGCCTCTTCCGCATCGAGCTTGCCTCAATCGTCTGGGTTGGGCAAACCGGAAGATAATGCCTGGATTCAGTTACATCCCAATGGCGATTGCTATGTGGTTGGGCGGTTGGCACAAGAATATCGTGCCTCAATCAGCATCAAAAAACTCAAATACGAGTCAATTGTGCCGAAGGTTCTGGCAGTCGTAGCCGCGATCGCAACCATTGAGCAAATGTACCCCGAAATCGAACTTCAGTTAGGGCTGCTTCTACCTTATGGAGAATATAGTAATGCGGGTGCAATAGAAGCAGAGTTAGCTGAAGCTGTTAAAGAATTTTTCTTTCAAAAACAGCAGTTTAAAGTCGAATTGAGCAAATATCGCTGTTACCCCGAAGGCTACGGGTTGGCAATGTCCCGTGCTAATCGCCTAACCATCGAGCAATTTCAAAGACAAACGTTTGCTTATTTAATGTTCGGCTACCGCAATACCAGTTTGCTATTGTTTCGACACGGTACGCTGTCACGCGCCCAAAGCAGTACAACGCAGTTAGGCTTTTACGATTCGATCGATAAAGTTACCAGCAAAGTATCGGGGTTGAGTCGAGAAGAAGTCCAAGCCAGTATTCGTACCGTCGAAGAAGATTTTTACAATACAGCCAAAGTCAATCGAGATAAACATCTTGTGACTAAAATTGTCGTTGAGGATTTGATTAAATCGACTGACTCAAACAAAGCTGCTAAGGAAAAAGGAGATATCGAAGCAGCCATTAAAACAGGCACCCAAGAATATTGGCAGTTAATTATTAAT
>CAYTUO010000165.1:0-1228 GCA_964441015.1 uncultured Pleurocapsa sp. | reverse complement strand
GAAGTCGTCTATTGTGGCGGTACTTCTGAATTTTTAAAGGATAAATTGATTGACTATTTTGCTAGCAAGGATAAGTTATTGAGGGTAAGTTCGTCTTCTATTGAAGAGAAAGAATTGATTGAGGCACTGCAATTAGATGAGCGTAAATTGAAATCATTTAAGGAACAGAATTTAGCACTGCGGTTTGCCGATAACTGGAGTCTTTTTGTCAACTTTGCTGGGTATGAAACCAAGGAACAGCAGGCGGTAGCTTAGATTGTCTCAATTTAGCACTTACTGTTTTTGTTAAATTCTCCTGGTTGGTTTTCAAGTCTCGTCAGAACCGCGATCGCTTCTAATAATTTTTGTTTAGCCTTATAGTAAGCAAGCTCTTTCCACCATTCGGTTGATTCAGTTTGAGCTAGTTGCTCTAAATGTCCAAGTAGGTCAGCGATGACTTGAAGTTGGGCAGGAATTTTTTTTGGATGCATTAGTCACCTCAAAGATCGCATTTATATTATTGTTACCCTTCATCCAGTTTTTTTGCCTGAAAACCAGGAAAAGGCGATCGTTCGTTTTATAAAATAGCTCAAATGGTAGTGGGTGGGTGGGCAAAGAAAAAACCGCAATTAATGCGGTTCTCTCTTAATTTATTGCTGTTTATTTAGCAAATTCTAACTCATCTTCTTCAGCTTTATTGCCGTTTCCATTAGCATTGCGTTGAGCATCGTCAAGGTAACGGAAGTATAAATCTATTACTGCTTGTTCGTTAGCTAGCCAATAGACATTACTGAGGATTTCATCAAGAATTTCATCAGCCGAATAATCGGCATAATAGCTGTTGAATGATTCGTTAAACTTTTCCCAATCCAATTGTTTTTTCTTAGCTTTTAAGTCACGATGTAGCGATCGCCCGGTCAGTTCTCTGGCAACGTAGAGAAACATTGACTTGCGCTTTTCTTCGCGGCTAATGCCAAGGTGCTTTTGCATTGGGCTGAGTTTAGCTGGGGTCATTGTCTTAGCCATGAAATTAATATCCTTGTCGAATTATTTTTGATCGTTCATTTTGACAAAAACGCTAGTTTTTTTCTTCAGTTAATTTTGGATCGAAACTGAAGTTAAACTGCTGTTTTTTCACTCTAATCGCTTCGGCAGAAGCAATTTTATTAATTTCACTTTTTGATTTGGGAGTGGGTGGGCGGGTTATTCGATTTTAGATTTTGGATTGGACTCTATCAACAAATTTTTG
>CAYTUO010000164.1:0-9391 GCA_964441015.1 uncultured Pleurocapsa sp. | reverse complement strand
CAAGACAACTTCGACATACTCATCGTCGCAGAAAGATAATTCGATATTATCGCCATTTTCTTCCTCTATAAGGATTTCTAAATCGCTTAGATAAGGCAAATCGGCGGGAAGTAAAAAAGCAGCCGTGCTAGGTTCAACACAAAAACCCGTCCCCGATCGCACAGCGAGAATGACTCTAGCAGTTACCCATTCTTCGAGAGATTGAGCCAGATGCTCTAGATGAAAGCCATTTTCAGTATAGGTAAGTTTCAGCATCAGTTTGCGTTTTCCAACTAAAGCTAATTAATTTTTTCTAATTGAGAATTGAGATGTTGTTTGCGCCAAAACTGTTCTGCGAAAGCGATCGCTGGATGTATAGGCGCTTTGGGCATCGTTCTCAATACCATTGAGGCTTCGAGGGGGGTGCGATCGCCCTTACGAGAATTACACGGCTCGCAAGCAATAACTACATTATCCCAACTGTGTTTTCCACCTTTCGAGCGAGGAATCACATGGTCAAGTGTTAATTGCTTAATACTGCCGCAGTATTGGCACTGATGTTTATCTCGCCGCAGAACCTCGCGCCGATTGACAGGAGGCACTTTCCAGACTCGCTCCGCATTATTAATTTTGAGGCGAATATGGGCAGGGACTTGAAGAATTAGATTCGGCGAACGAACCTCAAACATCGCCCCAGTAACGACCTCCATCGGTTCGGCTTTCCCCTTCACTAACAGGCAAATAGCGCGTCGAATTGAGATCCGACTAATGGGAAGGTAGTTTTTTGAGAACACCACCACGGATTGATTTAGGATTTCAGTTAAACTGCTCACGGCTGATACCATTATGAATTTTTGGCTTAATAAAAAACCCCGCTTCTTTGGGTTAGAGGCGGGGGTTTAGCAAGCTGTTATGGTTTTCTTGATTTACTTGGGTATGATACTGCCTTGTATGCACCCCCCGCTTTGTCGATAAAGTTGTTCTCCAATACCTTCAAGGTTACCGCCGCAATTATGGCGATAATCTCGATCGCTATTCATTTTGGGTTGAAATTCAATTGCATTACCTACACCTCTATCTTTCCCTAAAAATGACAATGCCTCCACGATTGCCGCGACTTGCCAGCGATTTGGGCGACTGGCGGCAAAATTGGAGGTTAATAGGGTAGACAGAAGCATTGTTGAATTTTTAACTCGTGGCAAAAGGGACATTTTAATACTACACTTGTATTACTGAAATGTCTACTACCTGGAGAAAAAATTATGCGAACGCTGACTCGTACATCCACAACTGAGATGGAAGTTACCAGCATTCGTCTGGAGAGAACCCTTAAAGATAGACTCAAGCAGCTTTCTGGCAACCAAGGCTATCAAGCACTGATCCGAGATATTCTCTGGAACTACGTACAACAAAAGTCGGGGGACTATCGACCGCAGTTTTCGAGAGCCGATATTCGCGCCACGATAGAAGCTACTGCTAGAAAGGATGAAAGCTGCGTCCTCACAGGAAAGCTGATTCGGGAAAATGAGTCAATGTTACTTGGATTAACCATTCACGGAGATTTAGTGCCTTTGAGTCTGGAGAGTTTGGCAGGTTAACAATCAGAAACTGGAGATTGGAAATTGAGGAAAACTGTGTCTAATCTCCAGTTATCATGTAAGATTAAAAATGGCGAAAACCTTATAAATTCGTTAATTTAAAAAAGCTAGCAAAAATCAACAAAATTCTTAATGCGTTCCCAAACGCAAATCCAGGGGAGAGTAGCTCAATGGATAGAGCAACCGCCTTCTAAGCGGTCGGTTGTGGGTTCGAGTCCCGCCTCTCCTGTTGAAAAAGTGGAATACTCCCCAAGCTGCCTTTTCGCCATTGAATCGTCATACTGTCCGACAAATCGCGTTGTTTCGATCTCAAGCAGGAGTTGCACCCTCAACTAGCTTGGTTCAACGTATCGCTGGATTATGTGGTGAATTTTATCACAGATACACGGGGTTAAAACCCCTGTGTTCGCTCCACAGCCATTGGTTAAAACCAATGGCTAACTCTCGCTCACGTTATTTTATGTTTGAGCTTTTTTGGCTTGTGCTTCCGCTAGTTCAGCTTTCGCCTCTGCCATCAGATCTTCGAGGGACTCGCCGACTTCAGCAATAACACCCTTGCCTTTTTCATAGAGGAGAATTCCTCCTTTAATAGTTGCTTTGGCTATGGGTTTGCCAATTCCTGCGACGACGGGAACGAGAACGGGTAGCAAGATAATCGCTGCAATTCCAGGAACGCCTAGATCTTCAACAATATCTTCGACTTCAGGGATTAGTTTAACTGCCATGATATTTTCCCTCCATAATCCCTACGCTTTTAGTCTACCTCCCTAGCTCCCATCCCAACTGAGACACTCAGGAAAAATGCTTAGAATGAAACGATTTTTAATAGAGTGCAACATTTTCTCTTGATGCGATGCCAACTTATCCCTGCAACACCTGAACTTTATCCGTTTCCTCCCAAGGAACGATTCCGAGGTCGATTCTGCCAACGTGACCGTAGGCGGCTAGCTGCCGGTAGAATCCTCCTTCGATCAGTCCGGGAAGACCTCTCAAATTAAACTGTCTGATAATTCCAGCCAGTCGGAAATCAAAATGCTTTTCCAGGAGAACCGTAATTTCTTCATCGGAAATTTTTCCCGTCCCAAAGGTTTCTACTTGGATGCTGACGGGTTGTGCTAGCCCGATGGAGTAACTAAGCTGTACTTCACATTCATCAGCCAGTCCTGCCGCCACGATATTTTTAGCCGCGTAACGGGCAGCGTATGCCCCTATCCTATCGATTCGCGTGGGATCTTTTCCACTTAAGGCTGCGCCACTGTGTCTTGAATATTCTCCGTAGGTATCTATTGCATTTTTTCTGCCTGTCAGTCCCGAATGAGCAGCAGGGCCGCCGATAATTAGCGGCCCGTCAGGGTTGATAAAGATCCTAGTCTTGGCATCTGGCTGAATTTCTTCGTCCTGAAAAACTGGGTCGATGACGGTTTCTTTAATATTTTCCTGCAAGGTTTTTAAATCGGGCCCGTCGGAGTTGGATGGCTTGTTCTGACTGGCGATGACGGTGATGCTGTGGATGCGGTAGGGTTTGCGATCGCGGTATTCTATTCCCACCTGAGTTTTTCCATCTGGCGTGAGATAGGGAAGGATATTTTGGTGCCTGACGGCAGTCAGTCGCTTTGCCAATTTGTGTGCCAGCCAGATCGGAAGTGGCATTAAGGCAGGGGTTTGATTGCAAGCAAATCCGAAGACGGTTGCCTGATTTTTCACCAAAATTTGCGAAATTTCCGCTTCTGAGAGTTTCTTTTCCTCAAAATAGCGGTATTCGCTCGGCGGTAACTCTTTGAGACTAGTTACAATGCTACAGGTTTTAGCACTGAAGTCAGGTTGATCGTAACCGACTTGTTTGATGAGCTTTCTAGCTATTTTAGTAAAGTCTACGATCGCGTCGGAATCAAAACGAGCGGCGATGAAGACTATAGAGGTAGAGACAGCGCACTCGGTAATTACCCGCGAATAGGGGTCTTTCCGCAGAAAATTATCCACGATCGCGTCGCTAATTTGATCGCATAGTTTATCTGGATGTCCCTCAGTGACAGATTCTGAGGTAAACATGAAGTCTTGTTTCATAGTTAGTCATTGGGGATTGGTGATTGGGGATTGGCGATTGGGGATTGGGGATTGGGAGTGTGAGAAGTGGGGGGACAAGGAAGAATATTTACTCCTGAACTCCTGTAGAGACGTTGCAGTGCAACGTCTCTACTGAACTCCTGAACTCAGGTACACTGGTAACTGATTACTGATTACTGGTAACCGGTATTTCTGTTTGCTGTTCTTTCTTGGTTCCTTCATTAACTAGTAGGGGCAGCAAAGCGCTACTGCCGATGACAACGCCATCGAGGACATTAATGGGCGTGAGTTTCAAAAGACTCCTCAAACCAGGGATAACGAGGCACATTAGCTGTAGGAGTAAAGAACCTCCAATCGCTCCGTTTAAGTATTGATTGGGTGGTAATTTGGTTTTACTCCAAATACTGTGTTTTTCTGAACGGCAGCTAAGGGCGTGAAGCAGTTGCCCGATGACCAGGCCCATAAAAGCGATCGTACTTGATCGCATCCCGATCCCATAGCGCAGGATGCCGTATCCATATGCTCCCAGGGTACTGACGGACAAAGTGGCTGACTCTAAGGTAATTCGCTTAAAATCGGATTTTTTGATAATGGGTTCTTCAGGAGGACGAGGGGGCTGTTTGAGTACGTCTGGTTCGGGGGGTTCTTGCGTCAGGGCCAGACCGGGGAAAATATCCGTTACCAAGTTGAGCCAAAGGAGTTGTATGGCATTGAGAGGCTGACCCAGACCGCCTGCATTGGCCAGCAGCATGACCCAAATTTCGCTCATGTTGGTAGACAGTAGGAAATGAACGGATTTTCTGATGTTGTTGTAGATAGTTCGTCCTTGACTGACAGCAACGATGGTGGTTTCGAGGTTGTCATCTTCTATCACCACATCGGCGACTTCGCGGGCAACATCGGTTCCTGTACGTCCCATCGCAATTCCGATTTCTGCTGCCTTGAGTGCTGGAGCGTCGTTAATGCCATCGCCTGTCATGGCGACGACTCTACCCGCTCGCTGAAGTGCCTGGACGACTTGCAATTTATGAGAAGGACTGATCCGAGCGAAGACGTGAACCCGTTGGCAAAGACCTTTCATGACTTCTGGGTCAATATCGGTCAGGTGGGTTGAGTCTAAGATTTCTAGCTGCTCGTCTCGACTCAGATTCAATTCTTTGCCAATGGCGTAGGCAGTAGGACTCTGATCGCCGGTGATCATGATTGTATCGATGCCTGCCTGATGGAAACTCGCCATTAGCTCTTTTACGCCATGCCGAATCGGATCTGCCATGCCAATCAGTCCCAGCCAAGTTAGGTTGTTTGGAGGATTGCCGTTGGTGTTTAGATCGTTTTCTGTGTAAGCGGCGGCAAGGACTCTGAGTGCTTTACCTGCCATGCGCTCATTTTCTGTTTCGATCGCTAGCTTGTCTGACTCGCTCAGGGGGATTATCTCTCCATTTTTAAGCTGCCAGCTACAAAGGTCTAGCACTTCTGTCGGGTTTCCCTTAAGCGCCACGAATTTTTGTTTCCCGTGGGCGACATGAACGGTCGTCATGAAATTGTGATTCTCAGAGCGATGATTGGTTTCCAGTCGCGGATATTTTTCTCTGAGCGCGATCGCATCTACCCCGGAATTAATTGCCATCTCAATGAGGGCGTTTTCAGTTGACGAGCCGTTGATGACACAAGAGCCATTCTGCTTTCTGTCCATCTCGCTGTCATTGCACAAGACTGAGACCTGAATCAGCTTGAACAGGTTGTCGCAGGTATAGGGAGCGATTGGTTCTTCTTCAATTAAAAACTTTCCGTCAGCGACTTTGATGCATTTCGTATCTGTATAAAGTTCTACAACTGACATTTGATTGGCCGTGAGCGTCCCTGTCTTATCCAGGCAGATCGTCTGAACAGAACCCAAGGCTTCTACTGCCTCAAGGCGGCGAATGAGGACGTGATGTTTCCTCATGTTTCGGATGCCGAGAGCCAAGGTAGTCGTAGCCACCGTCGGCAGTCCTTCAGGAACCGCCGCGACGGCTAGCGAGATGGATGTCTTGAGCATCTGGATAACACCGTAACCTCGCAATAACCCGATCCCGAAGACCACGCCACAAACTGCACTCGATAACAAAACAAGTTGACTGCCTGCGCGATCAAGTTGTCTTTCCATCGGGGTTTGAGGGACGCTAGTCTCGCCTACCAGGGTTTGAATCGTTCCCATCTCTGTCTGTTGTCCCGTGGCAACTACCACGGCTAGCCCTTGCCCTCCCGTCACCAGCGTTCCCATGTAGACCATATTGGTGCGTTCGGCGAGGGGAATGTCTGAGCGAGCGAGCACTTCAGGTGTTTTGGCGACGGGGATACTCTCGCCTGTCAGGGCAGATTCATCCACGCTGAGGCGATTGGCTGCAATTAACCTTGCATCGGCTGGGATATAACTGCCAGGTTTGAGAGCTAAAATATCCCCTGGAACGATTTCTTGGGCACTGATTTCGATCGCCTTGCCATCGCGAATGACTAGGGCAGTGGGTTTGACGAGATGTTTTAGAGAATCGATAATTCGTTCCGATTGGCTTTCTGTGGCGTAACCCAGAGCAGCGTTGAGCGCTACCACTCCCATAATGACTGCCGCATCTACTACTCCTCCGGTGACTAAGGAAAGACCTGCCGCAGCCGTCAGGAGAGCAACGGGAACGGATTTGAAGTAGTCGAGTAAAATACTCAATCCAGAGCGAGGAGGAGATTCTGACAGGAGGTTGAGTCCGTATTGTTTTAGTTTTTCTCTGGCTACCTCACTCGCTAATCCCGATCCCATCGAGGTCTGATCTTCAGCCAGGATAGACTCTGCGTCTTGAAGATGCCAGGGTTCGGAGGGGAGACAGAGAGAGAGGGAGACGGGGAGTGTGGGAGATGGGGGAGATGGGGGAGATGGGGGAGATGGGGGAGATGGGGGAGATGGGTAACTGGTAACTGATAATTGGCTCCTGTACTCCAATACAAGTTTTTCAATCACAGAGGCGATCGCTTGATGGCTGCATTCCAGGTCGAACCGGACAATAAGGTTGCCTGTTGTGGGGTTAGCCGATACGTAACTAATCCCTTTTTTGCTCGACAAGCGAGACTCTAAATAGTTTTTAAGTGCCTCTGAGCGATGAAGTCCTCTAACTTTATACCTAGCTCTCCCTTGGACGGCAGTATGCAGCGCCAGAACTATCGGATGCGTCCTTGTCGGAGAGGCGCGATCGCAATTGTTCATTTTTCCCTTAATTAACCTCTCAGGAATGAGGGTCACTTTTATTTTAGGGTCTGGTCATAGATGTAATCGCGGCGCAGTTAGCAATTTGTAGCAAAACTTACACAAACAAAACTCAGGCGATCGCCTCGTTCAAAATGTCAAGAAATGTTGCAATCTTGGAAAAATTACGTTAAATTTAATTTCAAATACTTGACTTAATTGCCATCATTTATATAGGGGTTCAAGCTCATGGAAAACAAAGAAACTAAGTTTGGTTTCACCTCCTTCGCTGAAAGCTGGAATGGTCGCCTTGCTATGCTGGGCTTCACCATTGGCGTACTGACCGAGTTATTAACTGGTCAAGGCATCCTCGCTCAATTGGGCTTGATGTGATTGGCGATCGGCGATCGGCGATCGGGAGATCTAGATAGAGGTTATCTTGAATAAGTTAGAAGGGGCAAGGCATTGCCTTGCCCGTACATACCAGTCTTTCGGGAGTTCAGTAGAGGAGGCGATCGCCCAAGCAGAACAGCTATTGGTAGATAAATACGGGTGTGATCGCGCCCAGATCGAACAACTCATCGAGCAAGCAAAAATTGAAAATTTATCTCCCTGGTGCGCTGCAAATAATTTCTAGCCAACCCTATTGCGAGAAACTCAAACTTTTAATTAGACTTTTTGTCCTCTTGTAAGTAGAAATTTTGGGGAATAATCTGTATTTTTTCGGTGCTAGCAACTGTTTGGTAAAGTTTCTCTGCCACGACTGCATTTCCTTTTTCTGTCAGGTGAATAGCATCTAAAAAAGTAGGTGTGGGAAAACTCTTATCTAAGTTATAGAAGTTCAAGACTTTTACGCGATTGGGAAAGGTTTTAGCTAACTGTTGGCTAGCTTGAACAAACTTTCCATAAGCTGCTGGCATCTTCTTGCTGTAATCTTGCCCCAATTGCTCTCGAATCGTCTTTTCTGCCTGAGATAGCGTCTCAAGCGGGCGGCCGGTAATTTCTGCTTGGAGGCCAAGTATGACAGGAATTCCTGCCCTAGCACACAACCCAATCAATTGTTTCTGATTGTCCTGATAGCGAGCAACTCGGCGGACTAATTCGGCATCATCCTGGGGTAAGTATTTAGCAAGAGCGCGATCGCGTCCATGCACAACCAACGTTTTTTGCGTTAGACTTGGTTCGGACTTGAACAGAGCAGAATTGATCGCCTTCGCTAGATAAAAAGATTGAAATAATTGCGTTAGAGATTGGCTGATAGAAGCCCTAAAATGTTCGGACGCATCACCCAAAAAATTATCTATTTGAGGAATTTCGCTTTGAGTCTCGCTGCTAGGCAACATCAAGTCAGCATAGCCATCTAAAACAACGATCGCATCGGGTTGGTAGGGCAAAATCTGAAGCGCTAATTGAGCCAGTTGATTGCCGGAAGTATAACCAGGAACGGCAGCATTGATAACGCGGTACTGTCCTTCTCGAATTTTAGGTGCTAAGCTCATAAGTTTCTGGCGCTCTGGCTCAAAGAAGGGAAAAACGTCTGGACGATATTGATTAGGAGAACGTTTCTGTTGAGCCACTCGTGCTTGGAGGCGAGCTTCTAATTGATAGGCAATAGTCTGTTCATTTTTCTGATTCCATTGACCAAAAGCAGTAGAACCGCCCAGAATAAAAATCCGAATTTCATTTTTGGGTTTAGCCACCGCAAGCGACTCTGTGTCGCGAAATCCCTGTTCGTTAATCTCGACGAATTGATTTTTTTGATTGGCAAGGGGTTGATAACTGACTACTGCACTTCGTTTTACAAGCAAACTGCCGTTATTTTCGATCCCTTCTATTGGTTTGTCATTCTGGGTCAAGAATTTCAAGGTATAGGCATCAACCCTTGAAGATACTTGGGCCATCTCGCCGCTTTTACCCACTAAACCGACATACGCCCGCGTCAGGAGTTCGAGAACAACGATCGCGATGGGAACCGAGAGGATTAGCCACACAAGGAGTTTCTTTTGCTGACGCTTAGGTCTACTGTAATAGGATTTAGTGTAAAAAGAGTGAGATTTGCGGCGATTGGGTAATTTTAACATCCAGTTTTTTCCTCAAATCGACGGGTTTGCTTTTGCAACTTAACATTCAATGGCACTGCGATCCAGAGTAATCTTAATTCCTCCCTGAGTAAAAATCTGGTTATAATCTTAAACTTGACGGGAATCGATTGATTTTAATGGCTTCTAGATTACTATTTGTCTGTTTGGGTAATATTTGCCGTTCTCCTGCGGCAGAGAATATTATGAATCATCTCATTGAGCAAGCCGGTTTGCGCGAACAAATTATCTGCGATTCTGCCGGGACTTCTAGCTATCATATTGGGTCTCCTCCCGATCGCCGAATGATGGCGATAGCAGCTATTCGCGGCATTAAAATGAAAGGTAAAGCCAGACAGTTTCAGGTTGCTGATTTTGAGAAATTTGACCTTATTTTAGCGATGGATACCGAAAATTACCTGGATATTCTCGCCCTCGCTCCTCAGCAAAAATATCGGGAC
>CAYTUO010000163.1:0-9420 GCA_964441015.1 uncultured Pleurocapsa sp. | reverse complement strand
ACAAACCCAACATTATCATCGATGATGGTAGCGATGTGGTTGCTACCTTAGTAAAAGAACGCAAGCATCAAATTGCCGATATCGTTGGCACAACCGAAGAAACCACAACCGGAATCGTCCGCTTGCAAGCCATGTTCAAGGATGGCGTTCTCAGTTTCCCTGCCATGAATGTCAACGATGCAGAAACTAAGCATTTCTTCGATAACCGCTACGGTACGGGCCAATCGACTCTCGATGGCATTATCCGCGCTACTAATCTTCTACTAGCAGGTAAAACCGTCGTCGTCGCAGGTTATGGCTGGTGTGGTAAAGGCGTGGCCATGCGTGCAAGAGGTTTAGGGGCTAACGTCATCGTCACCGAAATCGATCCGGTCAAGGCAATTGAAGCCGCAATGGATGGTTTCCGCGTCATGCCTATGGCCCAAGCAGCCCCCCAAGGCGATCTATTTGTTACGGTTACGGGGAACAAGCACGTCATTCGCGCTGAACATTTTGAGGTTATGAAGGATGGCGCAATTGTTTGTAACTCCGGTCACTTCGACATTGAAATCGACCTCAAATCCTTGGGCGCTAAAGCAACGGAAGTCAAAGAAGTTCGTAACTTTACTCAGCAATATATGATGTCTAATGGCAAATCTGTTGTTGTGTTGGGTGAGGGGCGTTTGGTGAACCTAGCTGCTGCCGAAGGACATCCTAGCGCGGTTATGGATATGAGTTTCGCCAACCAAGCACTGGCTTGCGAGTATTTGGTGAAAAATCAAGGTAAGCTAGAACCTGGCATCTATAACATTCCAGAAGCGCTCGATAAAGAAATTGCGCGATTGAAGTTGCAAGCAATGGGAATTGCGATCGATAGCCTGACACCAGAGCAAGTTGAGTATATCAATTCCTGGACTTCTGGTACTTAACTTAAATGTTGTAAGAAGTCCCCGATTTATCGGTGGGTACGTCACTTAATCGTGATCTAGAATATCTCCAGCTAAGCTGATAATGCTATGGTTGGAGATTTTTTTTGCTCCCACAGAGGAGCACCCGATGCCGGAACCACTTCCGGCATTTAAGCGGTGCGTTGCACAGAGACACGGAGATAATTAAATATTAAATAAGGTAAAAGATTATGTCGGAAAGTCAAGAGAGAAGTTCCTCGAATTGGATTGAGGGTTATAGACCTTTTTTCTTTGAAAGTCTTTCAGGAATAACCTGTGTTGGAGTTAATAAGATTTTACTGTGCGATCGCAGTAGAGGAATGCTAACTGAAGTCGATTTAATTACTGAAACTGAGACTTTTAAAAAAAGATATGATGTTAACGATTATGCTGAAGTCAATAGTATTTGTTATTACGAGGGAGAGTTTTATTCGGTTTATCAAAATTGTATTTATCTTGCTGAATACAATGGTCAGGAAGATGTTCTTAACCCAGAACTTTGGATTTGTCTTCCCGATAGCGGCGATCTAACGGGTATCGCAGTGACAGCAGAAAAAGTTTATCTAGTCACCAAAAATCAAAGTATTCTCTGTTGCGATCGCCAGACAAAGGAAGTCAATCAAATAGGAGAAGTGCCTGGGATTGGTACTGTAGATGATTTGTGTTATTTTCAAGGAAATTTATTAATTGTTGATTCTAAAGAGCAGACCGTATACGTTTTCGATCTAGAAAATCGGAAATTTCTTTATGAAATATTAACGCCTTTTGAAAATCCTACAGGGATAGCGGTAGTTTACCACGAAAAAGCTGGAAGGGATGTCCTTTATGTGTCTTATTCAAGACCGAGTTTTGAAGTTTATGATACGGGAGATAGCGAGTTTAAGCTGAAGATAGATACTCCTGTGCCAGATAATTTTATTTACCCTTTAGTTTACCGTTGCGATCGCGATAAAAAAGCGGTACTGTCAAACGGATTTTTGCTGGAAATGTATTATGTCAGAAAACTCCACGCTTTGCCTGAAGTTGCTAAAAAATATAAAAAAGTTAAAAATATTGAGTGGAAAATTTCTCTACCAATAGATAGCGATCGCCAAAAGCTACTTTCTTTTGAACCGATAGGCGATTTTTCGATGAGAGTTGAAGAAATTGCTGAAGAAGATAATAGAAAAATGGCGGTTTTTTCAATCCCTAAACTTAAACTCAAAAAAGAAAGGCGAGTTTTTGGCTGGAAAGCTTTAATAGAAGTGCATGGTATCAAATATTTTCTTCAAGAAGAAGAGGTTAGACCAATTTCTGAGGAAGAACTGCAACGGTATGCAAAATATCTCGAAAATGAACCCAACCTCGATATGGATCGACCTTTCGTTATCGAAGCAGCAAAAGAAGCTGTTAAACACCTTAAAGAAGAGCAAAAAAATAATATCCTAGCCAAAGCTAAAGCCATTAGAGATTATATTTATGAGAAAATAACTTATGTCATGGACGCTTATAATGAGGGAACTGAAGATGTTTTAAAAAGCGGCCGCGGCTCGTGTGGAGAATATTTAAATGTCTTTTTATCGCTGTTGAGATTGAATAATATTCCAGCTAGGAGATGCGGTAATTATAAAGTTCCAGCTTATAAAATGCAGGCAGGAGCGCGATCACTATTTCTATCTCCAGATTTTAATCATGTTTGGCTACAATTTTACGTCCCCGATTTGGGATGGGTTCCTTTAGAATCAAGTGCTGATGATGAAGCTTCTTCATTTAGAGAATGGGCAAAAAGATATTTTATGGCGCTTGCTTGGTATCATGCAGAATGTCGAATAGGAAGCTATTTTGAAGATGTTTTTGAAGCCGGAAAGGAACAGCCCTTTTTCTTATCTCCAGACGATATATCTATTAAAGATATAAAATTTAAAGTAATCGGCGAACTCGATCTGAAATTTTGAATTTTGAATTTTGAATTGCTTATTGTGTTAGGTTTTATTAACTTAAATAAACCTGCGGGATTAACTTCACACGATTGCGTTGCTAAGATACGGCGACTCTTGAAGATCGCAAAAGTAGGACATGGGGGAACACTCGATCCCGCCGCTACTGGAGTCTTACCCATCGCCGTCGGAAAAGCCACTCGACTGTTGCCATTTTTACCAGAAAATAAAGCTTATCGTGCCAGAATTCGCTTGGGAGTGCGGACGAATACGGACGACTTGGAAGGGGAAGTTATTGCCACTCAACCTGCATCCCAGATTACTCTCGAACAAATACAACCCCTTCTCCCCCAGTTTATCGGCAAAATTGAGCAAATTCCCCCTGCTTTTAGTGCTATTCAGCGCGATGGCAAGCGATTGTACGAACTCGCTAGAAAAGGGGAGCAAGTTGAAGTTCCTGTGCGAACAGTTGAAGTGTATCGTATAGAGATTTTGGGGTGGTATCCAGGAAAATTTCCCGAATTGGAAGTGGATATTGCCTGCGGTACGGGAACTTATATTCGTGCGATCGCTCGTGACTTAGGAATTGCCCTCAACGTCGGCGGCACCTTAGCGGGTTTAACCCGTACCGAAAGTTGCGGCATGAAGTTAGCTGAAAGTTTAACGCTAGAACAATTAGAAACTCAGTTACGAGAGGGAACTTTTTCGCCGATTTCCCCTGCGATCGCGCTTCAACATCTTCCCGAAATTTCTCTATCAACAATCGAGGCAGAACGCTGGTGTCGGGGACAAAAAATTGATTGGCAAAATGCAGAATTTAACTGGCAAAATTTTGTGAGAGTTAGTGACGAAAACGGGCAGTTTTTAGGGATTGGTAAAATTGTGAAGTCTGAGATTAATTTTGGCTTGATTCCTAAAATAGTTTTATTGTAAAAAAATAAGCCCTCATGACTTGCGCCTGGGGCTAGATCGTCTTCAATTGAGCGATTAGCTTGTTCCTAAAACTATCGCCAGAATAAACGCAACCAACGAGGTTGATAATTGCTAGCTGGAACGACCAAAAGAGGGCCTCGCGTTGCCACCTTAGCTTGAGGATTAACCATACAAGATTCAGGCTCTTTATTTTCCATCAAACACTCAGGTGTTTTGATATAGTTGTTATTTAGACTGAATAACTCTTCGCTAGAAGCTTGATTAGTCGCCTCGTTAGTACTAGGAATACATTCTGCCTCTGCACTAGGGGCTAAACACACATTCCATTGGCGCTCAACACCCTGGTTATCTTTTTTGACTTGCACTTGCTGAAAAGCGATATTGATTTCCTCTGCGCGATCATATTTACTTTGCAGTTTTTGAGCAACTTGCTGGCACAAACTTTCTGCTGAGTCTCCAGAAATCAAGTATTCAGAATGCCAACTCATAATAGGGGTAAGAGTCGCTTGCCCTTTTTCATTGTAAGTGAGCGCAAAAGTCGTTGGCGGATTACTATTAGTGGCACAAACAAAGGTAGTTTTTAACTGTGATGGAGTGTTATTTTCCGTCGCAGTTTGACTGAGCGTTACCGAAGCATTTAGACCAGCAATCCCCAGGGCGATCGCGCCTGCGGTTAAGCTTTTAGAAATAGATTTTTTTAGCATATTTTCTTGCCTCCTAATCCATATTAATTCCCTTTCAATTCGTTCAGCAAGTGTTTCAGATTAGTCTTGGCATAACCAAGGTCTTGTAAGGCATTTTGGTCTAATTTATTGATGATATTTTCAAGCTGTTCAATAACTGAGCTTGAGAGTCTTGATTCCCTGGCTGTTAATAATCGTTCTTTAGACAGCGTTAAAATGGACTGAGCTTGCTCGTTTTGAGACTTTTCTCGATCCGTAAGCGGGTTGAGAAGATGAGTTCTCAGCAGTTTCAATCGCTTGAAATCTTGAGTTGCGTTAAATTCATTAATCTCTCGACAGACTTGTCCGACGAACTGATTTTTCACGTATTCTTTGACTACAGGCTGGAGACTAAATTTTCCAGACCCTTTTTCGATCAGCGATCGCTCTCCTAACGATTTGAGTGCTGTAAATAAATTTAATTCTGGTACAGGTAAAAGATTGCGGAGTTTGGTCAGGGGAACGGCTTCGTCCTTAAGCGCTAGCCAATACATCATGTCTTTTTCTAGAGGCGACAGGCGCTCGAACTGCTGTTCTACTAAAAATATGATATCTTGAACGATTCCAGTTAAACTCATATCGAGAAAATCTGCAACATTCCCGCCAAATAATTCTTGAATCGTTGAAGCGACCATTTTTAGGGCCAAAGGATTGCCGCGATAGAGTTTAATAAGAGTTCCCCATCTCTCTTCGGCAGATAATCCTTTCGCTTTGAGGAGTTCCCGCGCCGCCGAACCCAATCCTTCGAGTTGCAAGCTTCGTATTGGTAGGGTTTCTCCTTCCAACAGAGCAATTTCTCTCGGTTTTTCGAGACTGGCAATCATTAAGCAGCTTTGATGGGGTTCTTGTCCGATGCGTTTGAGTAATTGGCTGTAGTCTCTATAGGCTTCCTGGTAATGTCCGGCAAAATCTCCATGAGAGAGAATCGCATCAAAACTATCGAGAATGACCAAACAGCGCGAATTGCGGAAACACTCGAGCAATTGAGAAATGTTGCGATCAACATGATCGGATATAGCGGGTTTGGCTTGCCCACAGAGAAATTGGATTAAAGTACTCAGCAGTTGGTTGAGTGAAGGCGTGCCGCCCAGCGATCGCCAGATGACATAATCGAATTTATCCTCAATCTCGTGAGCTAGCTTGACAGATAGGGTTGTCTTGCCGATGCCTGCCATTCCCAATAGCGCCACCAGTCGGCATTTTTCCTCTAAAATCCATTGCTTGAGCTTATTGAGTTCTTCACTGTGGCCGTAAAAAACAGAAACATCAGGCGCTCCCCCCCAATCTTGAGGTTCTTTTGAGATTTCTTCTGTAAGAGCGGGAGGAGAAGCAATAGCGGCTGCGATAGAAGAAGCAAAACGCAATTGTTCAAGGGCTGCTGCTCTATCTTTAACTAAATCCGGTAAATATTGAGAAGCTAGGGCAATCAATTCCTGTCGTCTGTTTTTTTTGATGCCTGCTACTTCAGAAGGGACTTCAAAGCGATCGCAGATATTTTGAACGTGCTTGCGAACTGTCGCTTCTGTCGCTCCGATTTCCTGGGCAATTTCCTCATCTTCCTTGCCTTCGAGTAGCAAAATCAAGACGCTTCTCGGTTTTGGCGTGAGTTGCCCAAAGATAGTCGTGAAATCTTCTCTAGAGATCATCTCGTGAAATATCAGTTTATTCAGTGAACTACACATACACAATTGATTGTAGCTTCGATTTATCGGTTTTTTATCGTCTGAGAGAATTTCGACCAACCTCGTTCGACAAAGATCTCATTTCAATGACTAAGCGCTGCAAGTATTACTCAGACCCACTTTCTCTCATATCTACCATCAGTCCTCGAAAAAAAATTCTCAATTTCACAAAAATCCCTTGACATACACAAAGTATTGTGTAATCATGTATTTATAGCTGAAAGAGCAAGGTACACAAAACAACACAAGGAGCAACGAAAATGGCTAACTACTACTACGGCAATAGCTACAACAATTACTTCGATACCACTGGCAACCCCTGGTGGTCAGACGATGACTACATCAGTCTCGGTGATGGCCACGATACTGCCTATAGCGGCGCAGGCAACGACACAGTGATCGGCGGCTATGGTTACGATTACGTCAATGCAGGTTCGGGTAACGATCTAGTCTACGGGGATAATACTTACAATTACTACGGCGGCGAGAGCGATACTCTCATTGGTGGAGATGGCTACGATACGGTCTATGGCGGCGGCGGCGGTGACGTAATCTATGGGGATAATACCTGGAACTACTACGGTGGCGAAAGCGACAATCTCTATGGGGAAGGCGGCAATGACTCGATCTACGCCGGTGGCGGCAATGATTATGTTGAGGGGGGAGCCGATCATGACTATATCGCAGGTGAAGGGGGCAATGACTATCTCTATGGCAATGACGGTTACGATACGGTCTCTGGCGGCGATGGCAATGACGTAATCTACGGCGATAACTACTATAGCTACTATAGCGGGGAGAGCGACTATCTCTATGGCGGTTATGGCAATGATGCTGTCTACGGTGGCGGTGGTAGCGACTATATCAGTGGCGGCGATGGCAATGACTATATGTCCGGTCAAGGCGGTAATGATACTTTAGTCGGCGGTGCTGGGGCGGATACGTTTGTCTTCAGTGCATGGGATGGTTCAATCGATACGATCTCTGACTTCAAGTACTATGAAGGGGATAAGATTCAGATTTCTAAGGCGGCTTTTGGGGCGACTGATACGAGTCAGTTTAGCTATAACAACAGCACGGGGTCGCTGTCGTTTAATGGAAGCCAATTTGCTCAGTTACAAGCTGGTTTAGGGATTGGTTTTATTCCTAGCCTTGATATCAAATTGGTCTAATAACTCTTTGCTGAGTCTGTGTTAATTAAGTAGGATGGGCTTAGCCCATCCTACCCTTACTATTGCGATCGAGTTAAAAATTGTTTGCTTTATCGGGGATTTTACTGAGATCGTTCTCGATCATTACCTGGCAAATCAGTAATTTTTCGATTGAAGGACTGGTGAGATCGGCAATACATTATTAGCATAAAGAATGCTTAAACTCCTTGAGAGTCAAGCTCGCGATCGCTTTGTTAGCTTTTTCAATCTACGAAAGTACGGAAAAATCATTCGCTACGCACTAATTCTAAGTTTCACAACTCAATTTCAGTATTATTTCTTATTGATTCACAAGGAGTATAGTCATGGACAAAGTAGATTTTCTCTATGTTCGCAGCAAATACAGAGGCAAGTTCAGCCCCGAACTTTTAGTGTTTAACGCCAATTTACAGGAGTTTGCCCAAAAGGTTAACTATATTTGCGCCCTACAAACTAACGGGAAATTGTCTGCCCAGAAAGCCTTTGAGAATATCAAGAATCTCTGGCAACAATTAGAAACCAGCCAACAGGAACTGGGAATTGAGAAGGAGAAATAGAAAAGAGGACAGAAAGGGGAAAGGAGGGCAATGGAAAGATTTTCCTCTATGTTCAAAATAGGTAAGTGAAATCCCAATGACCTAAACTTTAACCATAGAGAAACCGAGTTACGATGAAAATTCTCTTTTTGCATCCCAATTTTCCCGCCCAGTTTCGCCATCTCGCGATCGCTCTCGCCCAAGATCAACAAAATCAAGTCGTTTTTGGCACCGCTCGTAAAGAAGGTCAAATCGCTGGCGTATATAAGGCGATCTATAGCTCTTCTCGCGAAGCTCGTCCAGAAACACATCACTACGTTCGGACACTAGAGAATGCAGTACTTCAGGGACAAGCGGTTTACCGGATGGCAGAACAACTAAAAGCTCAGGGTTTTGTGCCTGATGTGGTTTACGGTCACTCCGGTTGGGGCCCGACCTTATTTATGAAAGATGCATTTCCCAAGAGTAAATTGTTATGCTATTTTGAATGGTTTTATCATGCTCGTGGTTCGGATGCCGACTTCGATCCCAGCGAACCGCTTACGGCTGATGATATTGCTCGCATTCGCATCAAAAATACGCCCATTCTGACAGATTTGTATAGCTGCGATCGCGGTCTTTCCCCTACCAACTGGCAGCGCCAACAATTTCCCCCGGAGTTCCTCAGTAAAATTACGGTTCTCCACGATGGGGTCGATACGACTTTCTTTCAACCCAAACCAGGAGCCAAATTAGTTCTCCCTTCTGTAAACTTAGATTTATCTAACGTCCAAGAAATTGTTACCTATGTTGGTAGAGGCATGGAACCCTATCGCGGATTTCCTCAGTTTATGGAAGCTGTCGCACTGCTACAACAGCGCCGTCCCAATTGCCATGTGGTTGTCGTCGGAGAAGATCGGGTTGCTTACGGGCGATCGCTTCCTAACGGGAAAACTTATAAACAGTTAATGTTAGAGAAACTGCCCTTAGATTTATCCCGATTGCACTTTACGGGATCGCTTCCTTACTCTCAATATCTTCAGGTTTTGCAAGCGTCTTCCGTTCACATCTATCTGACTCGTCCCTTTGTCTTGTCTTGGTCGATGCTAGAAGCAATGGCGGCGGGATGTTTGTTAGTTGCGTCCGACACTCCACCTGTAACCGAAATCATTCAAGATGGGGTGAATGGATTGCTTGTGAATTTCTTTTCACCACAAGAAATTTGCGATCGCGTTGAAGAAGCACTCGATCATCGCGATAAAATGATGGCTATTCGTACTAAAGCTAGGGAAACGATTCAGAAAAACTACGAGTTATCCGATCTATTATCCAAGCATCTACAATGGATTCGTTCAGCCATTCAATAAAATGTGAATTCACAAAAAGTTAGCTCAGAGGGACGTAGCAATGCTACGTTTTTTTGATGCTGTTTGCCCTTGAACTGTTTGATCTCAAATTCGGTTGAACAAGCACAATCACTAGTAATAGCGGTTTTCAATTGAATAGATTAAAGTAAGGAAAACCAGAAAATATTAG
>CAYTUO010000162.1:0-9436 GCA_964441015.1 uncultured Pleurocapsa sp. | reverse complement strand
AATTGCTGTTTGCGAAAGAGAACTGCAAAATTTACGAATTGAATACAAACAATTGAACGATGAATTATCTCCCTATGCTTCTTTACAGCAACAATTTGGACAATTAGAAGCACAATTAGAAGCCACTGGAAAAATCAATACTAAATTAAATCAAGTTCGCTTAGAAATAGAACAAATTGAATTTTTACTATCTAGCACTCAATACGCTCAAGAATTACAAACAGAATTACAATTGCTCAATCAAGAATTACAACGTCTCAACTATGATGAACAAACTCATGCTTTAGTGAAAGGGGAAGTAGACAAATGGCGGTGGGCAGAAATCAAACACGCTAAACTAGAGGATGCAAGTCGCCGTCAAGTAATAATTAATGCCGAGAAACCAAAACTCTTGACTCAAATTAATAACTTACAAATTCAGAGTAAACAGTTACGTACTAGTTCAGAGAGTCAAAAACAAATTGAGCAATTAGAACAATATATTACTGAATTAGGTTACGAGCGATCGCACCACCAAAACTTAATGACTTCTCTGCGTCAAGCTCAACCTTGGCAACTTCGGTATCAGGAGTTAAAACAAGCTAAACAACAATATCCCCCATTGCAGAATCGCCTTCAGCAACTAGAGCAACTATTACAAGCAAAAACAGCTACAAAGAGCGCTACAAAGGAGCAATTAGATAATCTAGTCGCTCAAATGGAAAAAATCACCGATAATCGCGAAGAAATTCAAGACTTAGAACAACAAATTCAGCAACAGCAGCGACAAATTGACGAACTGTTATCCCAACAAGGGCGCTTAGAACAATCTTTAACCCAATTAGAAAATTTACAAACTCAATACGAAGAAAATTGCCAGCAACTCCAAGAAGTTAAAAAGCAATATAAAATCTATCAAGAATTAGCGCTTGCCTTTGGCAAAAATGGCATTCAAGCATTAATGATAGAAAATATTTTGCCCCAGTTAGAAGCAGAAACTAATCAAATTTTAGCGCGACTGACAGGCAATCAATTGCACGTACAATTTTTAACACAAAAGGCAGGACGTAGCAATACTTCTAAGAAAAAAGCTCCTAAATTAATTGATACCTTAGATATATTAATTGCTGATGCCAGAGGCACTCGTCCCTATGAAACCTATTCGGGAGGAGAAGCATTTCGGATTAACTTTTCTATTCGATTAGCCTTAGCAAAATTATTAGCTCAACGCGCGGGAACTTCTCTACAAATGTTAATTGTCGATGAAGGTTTTGGCACGCAAGATAACGAAGGATGCGATCGATTAATTGCCGCAATCAATGCGATCTCCTCTGATTTTGCCTGTATTCTAACCGTGACTCATATGCCTCAATTTAAAGAAGCTTTTCAGCATCGCATAGAAGTTCGGAAAACCGAGCGAGGTTCTCAGTTAATTTTGTCAAATTAAAACTCAAAAAACTTCTTATAAACGTTCTAAATGCCTCAATCCAAAATCCTTTCATCCAAAATAAAAAAGTCTCACCCGTTTTAGGTGAGATCCTTCTTTGTCAAACGATTCGACTTCAAACCGCAGACAGGTATGCTTTAGCTCGCTTTGGGAATCAGATCCAAAAAGGCATCGAAATCTCTCAACGCCTCGCGGAATTGAATCTCAGCCACTTCAGAATTGCGAGCTTTAGCTGCTGCATCGATGCGTTCCAGGTGAGCGAAAAACTCTTTAGCTAATTGAGCGGCTTGTTTTTGGTCTTTGGGTAAAAGATTGCGCGACAGACCGAGCATCCTTTGCCGCAAGAGTCCAAAAGGCCCGTGACTTAAACTTGCCGTGTCAACCCACTTTCTGTTAGCAATGAGGGTTCGGAGTTCCGACATCCGTTCCCGTATTTCTTCAATCGGCTCAACATACACTTGAAGCTGCGCGATTTTCTCTGATGTGTATGTAGTTGGGATTTTGGTTGTTTCGGGACTAGAGCAACTTACCAAAAAGGTTGTTACCAGGATCAAAATTAAAGACAGGATAGACCGAAGACGTAGCATTTTTCTATTGTTATTATTCAACGACTGATAAATTCATTACTGATTCTCTCAGGAATCCGTCTTGTTAAATCGCTTGGCGACGTAAAAAATTAACGATCGCCTCTCCAACTTCTTTTGGCCAGTGTTCCTGGGGATAGTGTTTGGCTTCGTCGAGTTGGCATAGTTCTACATTCGCTTTAGAATTGGCTAGCTTTTGGGCATCATCAGCCGATAGCCAGGGATCTGCGATTCCCCAAACAATTAGGGTGGGTTTTTCCCATTGAGCTAAGCCAGATTCTACCTCACTCATGCATTCGGACAGTTTCAAATTTTTGATAGTCGCGACTAAAGCGCGTCCGGCGGCAGAAGTGGTCAAAAAAGGCTTGCGATAAATTGTCAAATCCCGATCGGCGATGACAAATCCGCTTCCTCCTTCGAGGGTGCGATCAACTAAGAGAGGATCTTGCGTCAACATATCTCCGACAAAAGGCATTCCCCACTGTCCCATTTTCCAGGGTAAGTTAGCCGAAGAAGATAAGGGAGTATTGAGAACGACCAAGCGATCGATGGTATCCCGATAGCGCAAAGCGTATTGCAAGCCAACCGAACCGAGAAATCCCTGGACGACGAGGGAAAGCTTTTCAATTTCTAGAGACTTGATAAAAGCGGATAGTGCTTCCAAATAGGCATTCGGCGTGTAAGCAAAATCTCGTTTTTCTGGTTTAGCCGAGAAACCCGAACCAATCCAATCCGGCGCGATCGCTCTAAATCCATATTCGGCTAAGATTGGCATAATTCCTCGCCAGGAATAACTTTGAGCAGGTAAGCCATGCAACAACAATACGGGTGGCTTATCGCTTTCTCGGTTGGGAACAATTTCTCGATAAAACCAGGCAAGCGAACCGACTGTAAGAGAATTTTCTGCTATTGGCACGGGGGTTTGTTATCCTTATTTATCAACTCTTTTGTTTTATGCCACCTTACTGCTTGTTGGAATTTGAAGCAAGCTATGCAGCTATGCAGAAGGAATACAGAAGTTCAGGAGTTCAGGAGTCGTAGAGACGTTGCAGTAGAGACGTTGCACTGCAAGGTCTCTACTTGTAATAGATAAAAAAGCTCTTTAATACCCCTTAATAACCACGATTAGGAGATTCGGGCATGAATGCATCAGAACAAGCAAAAGGATTAGAAATAACCACGAAAATTGCGGCGGTTGTCAATTTGTTTAAGGCAAAATTTCCTGATGCGAGAGCCGATTTAAAACCTTGGCGCAACGATCCCGATACCCGCGAGTGGGTCGATCCCCATTCTATCGATATTGGCTTTCATTTTCCTGGATGGAGTCCTAGATTTCAAAGCCGCAGCATTCTAGTACAAATTCGCTTTCATCAAGATCCTGTCGATGAGTCCCAACGAATAATTGGGATAGAGATTGTGGGGTTTAATCATCAGGGACAAGCTTGGCGACTTTCAACGATTGATAATTGGCAATTAGTCGGCGATTATCAGCCTATAGTTGATGTTGCCCAGAAGCTCAGACATTTCTGCCGACAAGTTTTTGAACTGTTCAATCAATCTCAAAACAAATCCCAATCCGAGTAGTTTGATAAAATTAGATTTACGCAATCTTAAATCTATTCGCAATCGTCAGGGTCTTTAGGACACTCCGGTTGAGTTTGACTGAGTTGGGTAAAATCGTTAACGCGATCGGCAGAAACAGTTCGCACGGCTCCAGTGCCAAGCATCAAGATCAGTGCGATCGCAGCGCCAGTTAATAATTTACGTCTCATCATTAATATCTCCCTTATTTATCTCTATCGATATCCTTAATGTTTAATCTCTTTAAATCTTCTTCACTCTATGTTTAGAATAACGATTTTAAGACAGGATGTCAGTCCCAATTCAGGTAGCTAATGTTGATAATATTTTGGCTCTGTCAAATACTCCCTAAGTGGAAAATAGTAGAACTAAGTAGAAAATAGTAGAATTGGATTTCTACAGAATCTTTCGCAATAAGAAAGCGTTTTAGATCGCGGGGTCTAATGAAACCAAAAGACTGGGATCGATTTCTCAAACAAATAGCCAATGACTATGACCTGCATGGCAAGCTCAAAGAAATTTTTTTAGTCCGATTTGCTTACGAAAATTGGCGCAAACCAGATAAAGAAATTTGGGAATTGGCAGAAGCAGCCAGTCACGAAACATACAAAAAGCAAATGACGGAAATTTATAGTTATTTTGCCAAAGATAAACTCAATGGTTGCCCAGAATTAGAACCTCATAGTAAAGGGCCTGGAAAATTCCAAATTTTGCGAGAATGGCTCAAAGAAATTAAATATCCAGAGTGGAATCAAATTGCCACCACTCCAGTTACTCAAGCAAATATTCCCCTTGATTTTTCAGCTTCAATCCCCAAAAATTCTTCTATTCCCATTCCCTCAGATTTTTCCCTCTATATTCAACGTCCTCCCATTGAATCTGACTGTTGTCAAGAAATTCTCAAGCCAGGTGCTTTGATTCGGATAAAAGCGCCCGAAAAGATGGGAAAAACTTCTTTATTGAAGGTAATTTTGGCTCAGGCAGAGGCTTGTGGCTATCGCAAGGTTTATTTAAATCTTCAGGCAGCAGAAGGAGCAATGTTTGCAAGCTTGGATAAATTTTTGCGTTGGTTTTGTGCTAATCTCAGTCGAGAATTAGGGTTAAAACCCATCTTAGATGACTATTGGGATGAAGAACTCTTTGGCAGCTTGGTTAGCTGTAAAACCTATTTTCAAAGCTATTTATTAGAGCAAATCGATAGTCCTTTGGCCTTGGGATTGGATAATGTTGATCGCGTCTTTGAATATCCCGATATTGCCAAAGAATTTTTACCCATGTTGCGCTATTGGCACGAAGAAGCAAATAATCTTCTTATCTGGCAGAATCTGCGATTAATTATTGCTAATTCGACAGAAGTTTATATCAAATTAGATGCCAATCAATCGCCATTTAATGTAGGGCGACAGATAAAATTACCAGGATTTAATCTCGAACAAGTTCAACTTTTAGCCAAGCATTACAGACTCGATTGGACAGAAGATATCGAAATGCAAAAATTCGCCTGCGATTTGATCGAGATGGTAGGCGGACATCCTTATTTAATTCGTTTAGCCCTCGATGCTCTTTGCCATCAAGATATCTCCAAAGAACAGTTATTACGAGAAGCACCCACCCAAGGGGGAATCTATGGCGCTCATTTGCGCCGTCACTGGGACAATTTGCAATCTTCGCCGGAACTCGCAACCGCCATGAAAATGGTAGTGACATCTGAGAATGGGGTAGAGTTGGAGCCAACGCTGGCATACAAGTTAGAAAGTATGGGGTTAGTCACCCTAGTCGGAGATGAAGTAGAACCGAGTTGCGCGTTATATCGCCAGTATTTTCGCGATCGCTTGTAATTATTTCATTGAAAGCTGCTGTCTGAGGTGAGCTTGGTAGATTGCCCCTGACAATAAATAGCCCAAATCAGAAAATTGCTCGATTTCCCAACTTGCCCAAGGACGAACCGTTTCGCACTGATGAACGCAGACGATTCCCCAGACGGTTTCTTGCAGCACGATGGGAACCATGAGGGCCGCCCTAATGCCTAGTTGCTCCCATTGGGCGATCGCCGCTTCTGACTCCTCGATTGTAACCACTTGACCTCGCTCGTAGCGATCGCGATATTGCGCCTCCAACCCGATATCTTCGAGGGGAACTTGCTCGATAGAAAGATAACCAGGTGCGAGGGATTCAAAAAGAATTCGCCGACCAGTACGCCGACTTTGCTGATAGATGACAACTCGCTCTACCTCGGCTACAATCCGTAAGTCAGTCGCGATGGAGTTCAGCAATTGTGGTAAATCGAAGGGTTGACGCAACTGCTGGACAATCGTGGTAAATAATCCGTGCCATTGTTGTTGCTTGTCAAATTGCTGCCTGAGTTGTTCGTACTGTTTCAAGACTTGACTAGTTGACAGCAAGCGCCTAACTCGCTGGGCCAGCACTGCCCAATAAATGGGTTTGGTAATGTAGTCGGTGGCCCCTGCCGTAAAGGCCCGATCGATGGAGTCTTGATCGTCGAGAGCCGTGATGATGAGAATCGGAGTGTATGTGCCACCCGGAAGCTCGCGCAAGCGCTGACAGCAGGTAAAACCGTCCATTTCTGGCATGATCGCATCTAGCAATACCATGTCGGGTTGCCAGCGAGTGAATGCTGCCAAACACTGTTCTCCATCCTTGGCTTCCAAGAGGCGATACCCTTCTTCTTCCATTGCCAATTTGAGTAACATTCGAGTCGCGCGGTCATCGTCAACCACGAGAATGAGTGGCGTTTGTTCTCCAGACTGATCGCTGCTCACAGTTTGTTGCTCTCTAAATTGAATTGTTGCAGGGCTTGCTGCCAAGCTTGACGCACTTGTTCGTACTCAAGCTCGATTTCGGGCAATTTTTCGGCTAATAGTACATCATATAAAAATTTGCCTGAGGATGTTATAGAGTTGAGATTGCTGGATCGGCTTGTTGGCGATCGCGGCAAAGTTCAGATCCCGTGCTTGCATCTCTTGTTTCGTCAAAGAGGTCAACTCCATATTTTCTATTAGCGTAGCTCTATTTTTAAGATTTTTTTAAGTCCCCTTCTGTTCAGCTTACCAAGTTTTGAACTATTTTATGTTGCGTTCCCACTCGCTTCTCAGTCGTTAATCTTTCTTGAATTTGCAAACTTATAGTGGCAGAAAAAAAGTCTTAATCCTTTGCTAAAAAGGCTTTTAGCTTTATTTTTTTTTCTTAAATAATGCAAATTAAATACACAAAAATTCTTGAGGATTAACGATGGAGAGTCGTCGGAAAACTTGTCGAAAAAACCAGCAGATTCTACTTATATTTTGGGATTTTCATCTCAATAATAGTCGCTCGACTTCAGTGGCGATCGGATTGACTCGGCGTGGGAATCAAAGGAAAATCAATAGTTGTGAAATTGCGTGAGTTAATTTTTTCTCTTATCCCTTAATTCAATCGCTCTAACCACTACTCAACGTTGTATGGAAAAATAGATAAAAAATGGCAAAGCGTTCGCTCAGGTCATCTACTAAAGGAATCGTTAAGGCTAAGCAAGCATTTGAAAGTCAGGGATGGACGCAGGAATCTCTGGCGACAGAGGTTGGTTTGTCGAGCCGTCAGTCCATCTGGAAGTTTTTTACGGGCAGACCGATCGAACGCCACATCTTCAAAGAAATCTGCTTCAAGCTAGATTTAGATTGGACAGAAATTGCCGATCTCCCTAGAGAACAACATCCTATCAGTCAACCTCCAGAAATCGAAGAAAACTTAGGAATTGAGGAATGGGTACAAAGGGTGCGATCGCGCAATCGAGAGCAAATCCAAATTCAGTGCAACACTTTACAATCTTCTTTCGATCTTACCCAACCCTTACTCAGTCAGATTTATACCCTCGTTAATCTGTTACCTCATCCGAGCAATCAGCGTTGGTTAGAAATCTCCGACTTCCAAAACATCCAGTCAGAATTAATCCGTTTAAATTTTACTGAGGTTGATCGCTCGGCAGTTGCGGGAATGGATCTGGTTGCCAAACACAACAAGCTAATGATTCTGGGAAAACCAGGCTCTGGCAAGACAACCTTTTTACAGTATATTGCCCTGCAATGTAATCAAGGTAAATATAAACGAGATTTAGTTCCTTTTTTTATTCAACTGAGAATTCTAACCACTGAAACCTTTGGGGAAGAGGATTTTAGTTTTTTAGGTTATCTGACTCATCAATGTCAAGCTTGTGGGTTATCTAAGCAGCAAGCGATCGCCTTACTTCAGGAAGGGAAAATTTTACTTCTCCTCGATGGATTAGATGAAATTCCTCAAAAAGATAGCGACATAATTGTTAGACAAATCGATATTTTTTCTCAAGAATTTTACAAAAATAATATTATTATTACCTGTCGTACTGCTGCGGCTAATTATCATTTTCGCGGCTTTAATTATGTTGAAATTGCTGATTTTAAGCCCGAACAAATTAAAATTTTTGCCCAAAAATGGTTCGTAGCAACCGCTAATAATGAAGCCGAAGGAAATCTTAAAGCTGAACAATTTCTCGAACAATTAGAACGTCCAGAAAATCAACCGATTCGAGAATTAGGTATCACCCCAATTTTACTCAATCTTATTTGTTCGGTTTTTAAAGAGCGATCGAGTTTTCCGACTAAGCGAGCGAAGCTTTATCAAGCTGGATTAGATATTTTGCTACAGCGTTGGGATAGAGCCAGAGGAATTCAAAGAGACCAAGTTTATCAACATCTCTCTTTACCTGATAAGATCAAACTTTTGTGTCAAATTGCCGCATCCACCTTCGAGCAGGAAAACTACTTTTTTGAAAGCAGCGAAATTCTTCCTATTATTGAAGATTATCTGCGAAGTTTACCCCAGAGTACCAGAGATCCAGAAACGCTATGGTTAGATAGCGAAGCAGTCTTAAAAGCCATTGAACTGCAACATGGCTTATTAGTAGAAAGAGCCAGAGATATCTATTCATTTTCTCATCTGACTTTTCAAGAATACCTGACGGCTAGAAAAATTGTTGCCAGTCCCGATGCTCAAAGCCTAACACAAGAATTGCAGAAGCTGGCCAGTCACACAACGGATAATCATTGGAGAGAGGTCATTTCCTTGACAGTTAGCATGTTAGCTCAAGCCGATTTTCTCCTAGAGAAAATGAAAGAAAATTTGGATCGTTTTGGGGAGAGCGATCGACAATTACAAGAATTTTTAAGAATAATCGAGCGAAAAGTTAGCTCAATCCAATTACCTTACTTAAGTTCGGCAGTTCGCGCCTTTTATTTTACGCTTTTTCAAAATCGAGATTTGAATTTAGCAGTTTCTCTTGATGAGAATTTAGTCAGCATGAAAGATATCCCAATCGAATTGAATTTAGATACGACCCTAGCTCGCGCTTTTACTGATAGTTTTCATTTAGTACACAATCCCGATCCTAAAAAGTTTATTCACCTTTGTTTTACTTTAGACTTAGGGAGCAAATTTCGACTCAAGCCAACATTTCAAGAAGCTCTCAGCGAGATTAAGAATCAACTGCCAGATCCAACCCAGAGCAAAGAAAGCATACAAAGTTGGTGGCAAACTTACGGACAAAATTGGGTCGCTCAATTTCGAGAGATTCTCATCGAGTATCGTCTGATAGGTCACTCTTGGGAATTGAGTCCGCAACAGCAAATATTATGGCAGAAATATTATGATTCCAATCTCTTTTTAGTTGAATGTCTCCACAGCGATTGTCAGGTAAGTTTTGAGGTAAGAAGAAAAATTGAAGAGACGCTATTGCTACCTACATAAAGCTCCCTATGATAGTTGACGCTCCCACCGATAAATCGGGGGATTCTTGGTTCATCGACACGCCTTAAAA
>CAYTUO010000161.1:0-9452 GCA_964441015.1 uncultured Pleurocapsa sp. | reverse complement strand
TCCCGATTTTTCTCCAGCCCCTGGATGAATCTTAAAAACATACCCTTGAAAGCAGAGGAGCAGAGAGGGCAGGGGAAGCAGGGGAAGAATTTCCCAGTCACCAGTCACCAGTTACCAATCACTGATAACTGCCTTCTCATACTAATTGCTACGGCGCTTGACAATCCAATGCTGAGTGAGAAATTGAGTTGCTTCTTTGCTGCTTAGCGGTTCGCTGAATCGATACCCTTGCATTTCTTGGCAGTGAAGCTGGCGTAGCAATTCTAATTGCTTTTGTGTTTCTACGCCTTCGGCGACTACTCTTAGGTTAAAGCTTTGCCCCAAAGCGATCGCGGCAGAAATCATTGCCGTATTCTGGGGATTTTCTTTAAGCTTATTCACGCAGGTTTGAGCAATTTTAAGTTTATTAAAGGTAAATTCTTGTAAATAGCCTATTCCAGAATATCCTGCCCCAAAATCATCAATAGAAACGGGAACGCCTAATTGAGACAATTGCTGGAAAATTTGATGCGCTGAGTTAGCATTTTTCAGGATGGTGTCTTCTGTAATCTCCAACTCCAGCCAATAGGGAGCGAGTCCAGTATCGGAGAGTACCTGCGCGATCGCTTCTGTTAAATTAGGTTGTTGAAATTGTCGGGGAGAAAGGTTAACTGACATCGGTAGACGGGGCAATCCGGCAGCTTGCCAAGCTTGATTTTGGCGACAGGCAGTTTGCAATACCCAGCGACTGATAGGGACGATTAAATTTGTTTTTTCAGCCCAAGGGAGAAATTGATGGGGATAGATGGTTCCTTGCTTGGGATGGTGCCACCGCAATAGGGCTTCCATGCCATAGATTTCGCCTGTATGGATATTGACTTGGGGCTGGTAATATAGCGAAAATTCTCCTTTTTCCAGTGCTTTGTGCAGTATGGATTCCACCCGCGATAGTTGAGAGACTACTGCGCGTTGGCGATTGGCACTCTGTTTCTTGTTACTGTCTAAATTAAGTTCTGCTGTTTTGATCAGGGTGGCGGCATCTTCTCCATTTTCGGGATAGATGGCAATTCCTAGATTGCATCTCAGATAAATTTGCTGTTTTTCGACGACAAAAGGTTCTTTTAGGGTGTTGAGGATTCTTTGGCTAACTCTGGTGGGATCTTCTGGAGTCTTAATTTGCTTGAGAAGAATGGTAAACTCGTCTCCTCCCCAGCGAGCTACAATATCCCCAGCACGTAAGCAGTCATTGAGGCGTTTGGCAAAATCTTTCAGCAAGCGATCGCCTACAGAATATCCCAGTTTATTGTTAATGTTGCCAAAGTGTTCTAGATCCAGATAGATTGCAGCGAGTTGCTGTTGCCTTTCTCTTGCATTGGTAAGAGCGATGGAGAGGTGTTCGTCGAACAAGATTCGGTTAGATAGCCCAGTCAGCCAATCGTGATACATTGGCTTGAGAAAGGTATCTTCATTGTTTTCGTCGTTTTCAGGAAAATCTGACTGCTTTAAAGTTACGTCGGCTGGGCGCTTTAGCGTTAATTTGCTATTAATTTCTGTTCCCATACTATCAAGAGTGACAATCTTGTTTTCTATCGGAGTCGCGGAGGCAAGAAAGTGATAGCTGGCATTTACATGACCGCCAAAATTAATTAAATCTCCATCTTTAAGTTCGTGAGCCGCAGTTTTTTTCCCATTAATAAATATTCCATTATGACTTTTATATCCTTTGCCATCTCCATCAATAATAAAAAATGAGTTGATGCTAGAATTGCTATGATTTTTTCTCACTAAAATTGCATGCTTGCGAGAAATTTGTTTGGAGATGATAACGATCGCGTTGCTGGAGTGACGACCTATTGAATAAACAGCCTCCTCTAAAGAAATCGTCCGTCTTCCCTGTAAGTCTTCCACAATTAATACATGATAATCTTTGGATTTGGCCTCATTCATTAGTCTCTCTAGCCTCCTTTGTGACTCATTCTAGACGGAAAATATTTAGTCAAGGTTAATGTTTTTATTGACTCTAAATCAACGCGATTTTTATAGAAAATATGCTAGCTTACTTTCTAGATATTAATCTAATCGATGATCTAAATTATTTCCAGTATTTTCTCAGAATATTTATAAGTTTTCACAAACTCTTCAAATTTTTAAGGACTTTTTTAAAAATCTCGTAAACCCGAACATTTCTAGGTAAATTTTATTACGTAAAAATACTGAAGTTATCATTAGAAATGGGGGATTGGGAATTAGTCTCCTTCCAACGCTGAACTAAGAATTGAGTAGCATCTTCTGCCCTTAAAGGGCGGCTGAACCAATACCCTTGACCCTCTTGGCATTGCAGGCGTTGTAAGAGTTTGAGTTGTTGGGGGGTTTCTATCCCTTCGGCGACGACTCTTGAATTAAAGCTGCGTCCTAGAGCAACGATCGCCGATACCATCGCGCTATCTTGAGGATTATCCTGCATTCGGTGTACGAAAGCACGCTCGATTTTGAGAGTATGGAAAGAGAATTTGTGCAGATAATTCAGGCAAGCATTACCCATCCCAAAATTATCCATGGCAACGCGAACGCCATTGATTTGCAAGGTTTGTAGCGTTTGGAGGGCAAAGTTTACATTTGGCGCGATCGCGGCTTCTGTAATTTCTATCTCCAGCCAATCGGGTTCCAACTCCGCTTCTTCTAAAGTTCGCATTACCATTTTGACCAAATCGGGGTGTTGCAACTGGCGCACAGAGAAGTTGACGGTGACGGGAACAAAAGGCAATCCTGCTTGCTGCCAAAGGCGATTTTGCTGGCAAGCCGCTTGCAGAGTCCATTCGCTCAACGGGATGATGAGGTCAGTTTCTTCTGCCAGGGAAATCAATTTGAGAGGTGCAACCTGTCCGATTTCGGGATGAGACCACCGCAGTAGCGCTTCTATGCCAGTTATTTCGCCTGTTTTCAGGTTGACCTGGGGTTGATAGTGTAGCGATAACTCATTCTGTTCGATCGCCTGATGCAGTAGACGTTCGAGCTTTAGAAGCAAAGTAGCCTTAGAAGTCATGCTCGAACTGTAAAATCGATAGCGATCGCGACCTTGTTCTTTAGCACGATAAAGGGCTGTATCAGCGTGTTTGAGGAGTTTCTCTCCATCTTCGCCATCCTGGGGATAGAGCGCAATGCCAATACTGCTCTTGACATACAACTGATGTTCGGAGATTTCAAAAGGTTGTTTCAACTCATTGAGAATTCTTTGAGCGAGTTTGATGGTATCCTCTGCACTGCGAATTTGAGGGAGCAGAATGGTAAACTCATCTCCGCCCCAACGAGCCAAGGTATCTCCCCCGCGCAAGCAAGCACTCAAGCGCTTAGCAAAACTTTGCAGGAGGCGATCGCCAATGCTGTGACCGAGCGTGTCGTTAATATTTTTAAAGCGATCGAGATCGAGGAACATGACCGCCATTAGATTTTGATGGCGTTGAGCATTAGCCAGGGCCAGGGCGAGTTGTTCGTTAAAGAGCGCTCGGTTGGGAAGTTCGGTGAGCGGATCGTGAAACGCTTGATATTGAAGGTTTTCCTGGGCCCGTTTTCGTTCCGTAATATCGAAGAGGTAACTTCTAATCAGCTTGTTCTCAGAAAGGTAGTGAACGTACTGTTCGTAAACTTCCTGACCGACTTGAACTTCTCTCAAAAGTAGGTTTCCCTCAACATTTTGAGCCTGATTGAGCAAGCCTGTCAAAATCGGATGAGAAAGACCAGCTTGTTTAATATTGACAAATTTTAAGCTAGCGGCAGGATTGAGATAGGTAAGATCTCCTGCAAAATTCATTTCAATAATCGGGTTGGGACTTAATTCAGGGAAAGAAGCCAACCTCATCAGATCGTCTTGATCGAGTTGTTCTAACTTTTGCGATTTGATCGCCGTCGATTTAAAATTGTCGCCCCACGAGAGAGTTGCATCAGTCAATGACTCCGATGGAGGGAGTTCGATGGGGTTGAACAAGGCAATATCGATCTGGTTGGACAAGATATAGTAACTGACCTTGGCTTTATTGCCGAGCAAGATGACATCGCCATGTTTTAAATTATGAGATTCGCAACGTTTTCCATTGATAACTATGCCATTAGTGCTTTTATTGCCTTCTAAATCTCCATCAATGATTCGATAAAAATAACTATCGTGACGGGGGGATTTTTTGATTCGCAGCAAGCTGGCATGATGGCGGGAAACAATGCGATCGTAAATGACGATATCGTTACTTGACTCACGACCGATTGAGTAAGTGGATTGTTCCAGAGCGACGATACGTCGAGCTTTTTGATCCTCAATGACTAGAATATGGCGAAAGGGCTGTAGGCTTTCCATCGAAGATAGACAAGAGGCGGAGGCTATAGGTGTAGGATTCCCTGGATTTTTTTTAAATTAACATTGTTTGAGGAAAATCAATTCAACCTCTAGAGGGAACCCCCTTAAGTAATAATTGAGTGGCCTCGTCTTTGGGCAGAGGGCGGCTGAAGCAATAACCTTGTCCTTGCTCGCATTGTAGACTGCGTAACAAGTCGAGTTGTTGCTGAGTTTCTACCCCTTCGGCGACGACTCTCAGATTGAAGCCTCTTCCTAAAGCAATTGCTGCTGAAATGATACCTCGTTCCTGGGGATTGCCTCTGAGATCCCGAATAAACGTTTGATCGATCTTGAGGGTGCGGAAGGCAAATTGTTTGAGATAGCCCAAGGATGAAAAACCCGTGCCAAAATCATCGAGAGCAATGCGAACTCCCAGGTTTTGTAAATCTCGTAGGGTGGTTTGAGCAACCTCTAGATTTTGTCTGAGAGTGGCTTCTGTAATTTCCAACTCCAACCATTGGGGATCGAGTCCGGTTTCGTCGAGGACTCTGGCCACGACTTCTGCGAGATTGGGCTGTTTAAATTCCCTCGACGAAAGGTTGACGCTAATCGGCATAGAAGGCAATCCGGTTTTCTGCCAAGCCAGATTTTGCTCGCAGACAGTTTTTAAGACCCATTTACCGATGTGAATCATCAAATCGGTTTTTTCGGCTAAGGGGATAAATTTAGCGGGAGAGACGGAACCCAATTCGGGGTGCTGCCAGCGTAAGAGAGCCTCCATTCCCGTAATTTCGCCCGTCGCGAGTTGAATTTGGGGCTGGTAGTACACAGAGAATTCTTTGCGATCTAGGGCTTGATGCAGTAGGGTTTCCAGCTTCATGAGCAGCGAAGCATCGGCGGTCATGCTGGGATTGTAGAACTGATAGTGATTCCGCCCTTGGTCTTTGGTGCGATAGAGGGCAGCATCCGCATTTTTCAGTAGGGTTTCTGCATCTTGCCCGTCTTGAGGATAGACGGCAATACCGATACTGGTTTTAATATTAAGTTCGTATTTGTCGATGTCAAAAGGTTTTTTGAGAACCTCAAAAATTCTCTGGGCCAGTCTGACCGTATCATCAGAACTTCTGATCTTTGGCAAGAGTATGGTGAATTCATCGCCGCCCCAACGCGCTACGGTATCGCCTTCTCGCACGCAAGCGCATAAACGCTGAGCAAAGTTTTGTAGTACTTTATCGCCTATAGTATGGCCGAGGGTATCGTTGACGTTTTTGAAGGAGTCGAGATCGAGGAACACTACCGCCATCAGTTGGTCTTGGTTTTGAGCTTTGGCGATCGCGCTTGACAATGTTTGAGTGAATTGAGCGCGGTTGGGCAGATTGGTCAGAGCATCGTGGAAAGCTTGATACTGTAGCTGTTCTTCTGATCGCTTGCGATCGCTGAGATCGCGCACGGCAAAACAGAGTATTTCTTTGTCGTCATAGCTATCGGTGAGGCTGATATTGACTTCAATACTGATGCAAGACCCATCCTGGCGACGATGCAGGGATTCTGTCACTAAAGACGCTTTCTCGGCACAAACTTGCTGTAGCTGGAGATTGAGGGTTTCGCGCTCGACTTCAACGAGATCGTATAGGCTCAGCTTTAAGAGTTCTTCTAAGCGATATCCTAGCAAATTACAATAGGCGGGATTAGCTTCAATAATCTGTTTTGTGGAAGCATCAACCAGAAAAATTCCTTCCGCTGCTTGTTGGACTAAAAATTTGTATCTTTCCTGACTATTTTTCAGACTTGCTTCGAGTTTCTTGTATTTAGTAACATCAAAAATGTAACTTCTGATGACTCTATTGTCGATTAAGTAGTGAATGTGTTGTTCGTAAATGTCGTGATCGACTCGAACTTCACGAATTAAGGAGGTTCCTTCTCGATCTTGAGATTGAGTCAAAATATCTTTGAGGATGGGATGCTTTAATTGGGCTTCTTGAATCTCTGGAAACTTGACGCTAGCGGCTGGGTTGAGATAGTTAATTCGTCCTTGAAAATCAATTTCAATAATGGGATTGGGGCTAAATTCTGCTAGAGAAGATAATCTAACTAAATCTTTTTGATTGACGAGTTCGGGGTTTTGATCGAAGACTATCGTTTTTTTAGAATCAATTCCATCGCCTTGAGTATCCTTGCTAAAATTCAGCGCTGGATTGGGTTTTTCTGCTTGTTCGCCTGCTTTGAGCAAATAGAGTTCTGAGGCGGTAGAGATAATATGATAGCTTGCCTTTGATTTGTTGCCAAACCAGACTAAATCCCCGTGCTTTAGTTCGTGAGAGAAGCAGCGCTTGCCATTAACACTGATGCCATTAGTACTTCTTTTCCCCTGAGAATCGCCATCAACTATCCGATAAAAATAGCGATCGCTCTCTTGGGGATCGGCTACTTGTACGAGGGTAGCATGACAACGAGAAACTTGGCGATCGTATAAAACGATACTACAACTCGGATCGCGACCGATAGAATAGATTTCTTCTCTCAGAGAAATAATACGTCTCGACTTTTGATCTTCAATTACCAGGATATGTCGAACTTCCTGTGGATGAGTCATTTTAGATTAACAACGGGCAAGGTCTACAATGATAGAGTTCCCTAAAATCCTAGCTAAATAACAGTATAGAAGACCAAAATCTCCAGAATTTTTCTCGGCAGGGGAGTGTGGGACAGTTACCAGTTACCAGTTACCAGTTACCAGTTACCAGTTATCAGTTATCAGTGTCAGGAGTTCAGGACGTAGAGACGTTGCATTGCAACGTCTGTACAGGAGTTCAGGAGTAAAGATTCTTCCTTGTCTCCCGATTGTAGATTTTGGATGAAAGGATTGATCCAGTCACCAATCACTGATAACTGATAACTGATAACTGATGACTGATGAGTCACCAATCACCAATCACTAATGACTAATGACTATATTGTTAGGTTACTCGGCATTTCCAGTCTGCTAGAAGCGCGAACGGACTTAGAACAAGGCTTGCGGGATGTAGCTTCTCTTACTGCCCAAATGCTTAAAACGAGACGATGCTCGATTATGCTGCTATCTGAGTCGGAGGTGCAAGATGACGGCGGATGCTATCTGCGGGTTGTTGCTCACTACGGAAATCTTCCCCCATCGGCTTATGAGGAAACTACACCGCTCAATGAGGGGATCGCTGGCTATGTTGCGGCTACGGGGGAACCGTTGTTAATTAGGGACATTACCGAGTCTCAGTTTGTCGAGGCGGCACGATATTTAAATGAACCGAATAAAAGTTTAATTTCTGCTCCCATTTCCTTTCGAGACAAGAGGATCGGGGTTATTAATGTTAGCAATCCAGTAGATAGAAAAAGTTTTAACGAACAAGATTTAGAAACTCTGAAAATTTTTGCTTTATTTATCGGTAAATCTCTTTATATTGCTCAATTGCAAAGGATTTTACGTTCTAAATTTGTAGAAATGGCTGTTGCCCGCGAATTAGAAGATTTTCCATCTGAGGGCGCGATCGCGATTAGTCCCAATCCTACTAAGTTGGCTAAGATCGTGGCTAAATCCTTTTATCGAGAACTCACCACCGCAGGTTTTGGCCCAAATCAAGTGATCGAAATCGCTACGGAGATCCTAGAACTGTTACAAAAAAACATTACTCGCCACAAGAAACGACTATTTCGCGAGGAATAGACTTCTTAATGGCAAGCGGGTCTTTCAAGATTTTAAATGGCTTGTGCGATAACGGTACGATGGCGCGGACTGTTAGGCGTAATGGTTGGTGCTTGGAAACCTGCCTCAATTAATGCTTGTTCGATATCCAAGCTGAAATATTGATCGAGATAGGGTTCGGTACTTTTGAGTAGCGTCAAAATGTAGGGCGGCATTTTTTTGTAAACTTCAGACTGTGGATTCATATCCATAAAAGTAAAGTATCCGCCAGGACTTAGTAAGCGTCTCGCTTCTGCAAAAATTTTTCTAGTCGCTTGTTGCGGCATTTCATGGAATAACAAAAAGGCAGACACTAAATCGAAGGAAGCTTCTGGTAAACCTGTTGCTTCAGGAAGTGCGTGTATCCAATCAATTTTGGTATTGCGCTGTTGCGAATTGTATTGCGCTACTGTCAGATAGTAGGGGGAAAAGTCTAATCCCGTGATTTTGGCTTGAGGATAAACAGCTTGTAGGGCGAAGGTGCTGACTCCTACAGTGCAATGGAGGTCTAAAATCTTTTGAGGCTGGGTGGGAATTTGCGCTTTTAGCACGTTATGGTAAGTTTGTCTGAGCTTATTGTCTCCTTTGGCACCTGCATCAGCCCAAAGACTGGCATGGACGGCATTGGCAGCTACTTCAAATTCAAATGCTGCATCCCAGCACAGATGACCTTTTTCGTAACCGTGAAACGATCGCTGATAGTATTCAGGATAGGTTAATTGAGAGTTTTGTATTGTTTTAAATTCATCTTCCCAGTTACGAGACGATAGGTTTTTTACGGTTTCGCGCCAGGGAATCCCTAAATTTTCTGCCCGTTTAATCATCATGTTACGAGCTTGGTATTTTGCTAAGTTAGCTAAAGGCGTGATCGCCAGAATGCCATTGATAAGTTGAGAAGCTACTCCCGATCGCGTTTGCATTTGTGTTGCTGTCATGGAAATTCTTAATGTTAAGTTAATTTAATTTTAGGTAACTTGGTATTGGGATAAGATCTTGCGCTTATTTCCCAACCAATAATTACCTTATATTATCTTCTTGATCGCTTCAACTAATTGCTCGATTTCCGAAGGGAGCGTAAAATAATGAACGCAGGCACGAACGCAATCTGGATCGGCAATTGTTCTCAGTAAAAACCCTTGTTTTTCTAACTGTTGTACTAATTTTTTATGAGAAAGATTACTAGCCACTTGAAAAGAAATTAATCCAGCTTCAGGAAGAGACTTTTTTAAACATTGAACGCCATTAATTTTAGAAAGATTTCGCCAAAGATATTCACTTAATTGACAAATTTTTTGATAGCGTTCTCGTGCAGTTCCCCACTGTTGGTGAGTCGCGATCGCGCCATGCAATCCTTCGTATTCTGGAGCGGCATAAGTCGCTACCTCGAAACGCTCTCCATCTTCTTTCCATCCAATTAATTGACCGCATTCGTTA
>CAYTUO010000160.1:0-9476 GCA_964441015.1 uncultured Pleurocapsa sp. | reverse complement strand
ACTCACAAGGTCGCGTGATCGGAACCTGGGCTGATGTACTCAACCGTGCAGGAATTGGAATGGAAGTAATGCACGAGCGCAATGCTCACAACTTCCCCTTAGATTTAGCAAGCGGCGAGTCTGCGCCTATCGCTTTAACGGCTCCTGCTATCAATGGGTAAGGATTATTAAGCCTAGCTAATTGAAGAAAGCGTCTCCACACGGGGGCGCTTTTTTGTTGAGCATCACGCAAAAAGCTTGTGACCTTATAAGCTTACCTTGGCAGCCGATCCTCAGCTTTTTTACTTTTCTTTACAGACAGCCTCAAAGTATCAATAGCTGACAAGAAACATTTATTTGTAGTACAATATATTTCATAAATAAACGACTATCAGTTATCAGATTTTGGATTTTGGATGAAAGGATTGATTTTTTCTCTGCTCCCAATCACCAATCACCTTCTCACCAATCACCAATCACCAATCACCAATCACCGATCACCAGCTAGATTGAATCTCTTCTTCAATTGATGGAAAATCACATTAGGATATAAAGGTGAGCGATCTGTACTATCCGTTACATTCCCTCAAAGAAGGAAACTGGTTCAAGCTTATCTGTGGGGCAAGCTTCCAAGACCTTCCTGCCATTCGCAGTCTTGCCTTAACTTATACCCTGGCAGGTGCCGACTGCATAGACGTTGCTGCCGATCCGGCGGTCATTACTGCTGCCCAAGAAGGAATAGCCGTCGCTAAAGCACTAGCAGAGGAGGGAAAGGCAAAAGGGTTGTCCTGGCAGGGTTTGCCTTGGTTGATGGTTAGCTTAAATGATGGGGAAGATCCTCACTTTCGTAAAGCGGAATTTGATTTAACTGAGTGTCCCTCAAACTGTCCCCGTCCGTGCGAAACGATTTGCCCTGCTCAGGCGATCATATTTTCAGAAATCGAAAAAGGCTTTTCAGGCGTGTTAGATTCGCGATGCTACGGCTGCGGTCGATGTCTGCCCGTTTGTCCGAGCCAACTTATCGTAACTCGCGCTTATGTCTCAGCACCAACAGTGATCGCGCCCTTAATTGGCGAGATGGGCATCGATGCCATTGAAATTCACACCCAAGTCGGACATGGGAAAGACTTTCAAAGACTGTGGCAGGTGATCGCGCCTTGGACTCATCAATTGAAAGTTTTGGCGATTAGCTGTCCAGACCATTCAGAATTAATAGACTACCTGTATTACCTTTATGAACTCATTTCTCCTTTACCTTGTTCCCTGATTTGGCAAACCGACGGTCGCCCGATGAGTGGTGATATTGGAATGGGAACGACTCATGCGGCTATCAAACTGGCACAGAAAGTTTTAGAGGCTCGCTTGCCCGGATACATTCAACTCGCTGGCGGAACCAATCACTATACCGTGCCAAAACTGCGAGCAATGGGACTGCTTGGAGAAAAAAACAAAGAGCAACATCTTTCCTCCTTTTCCCAAGTATCTGGCGTTGCCTATGGGAGTTACGCGCGTACCCTGCTTTCTCCAATTCTAGAAAAGTTAGAAACGGCAAACTGTCAAAATCTCAAGACAGATGTTAGTTTTCCTACTCAACTAGAAAATTATCCCGATTTGCTCTGGCAAGCAGTCAGTCAAGCCTACTCCTTAGTATCCCAACTCAAGCCATCTGCGATTCCCTTCTTCTTCGGAGAGGCGATCGCGGACGGGAGCGCTTCGCGGATCGCTATTTCTGGTGCCAGTCGCCATTTTTTTAACTCCTCAACATAAATCCTATTGACTAGCACCAAGTTGTTATGTTAGACCCCAAGACAAACAACTTTTTAGAACAAACGAATTTATCATCCGAATCATTGTCATTGATGCCAGAAAAAATTCTTTCTCACCGGGTACAAATTACAGACGATCTGAATAAATTACTCGAAATTCTGCCGGAAAAAATTCGTGCCAAAATTGAGCAACATCCCAAACGGGATAACTTAATCGAAGTAGTCATGGATTTGGGAAGGCTGCCAGAAGCTCGTTTCCCCGATGAAGCGGTCTACCTGGAAGAAACTCCCATCTCCAAACAGGACTTGCAGCATTGTATCGATCGCGTGGGCAGCTTTAGCGGCGACAATCGAGCAGGAATCGAGCGCACGCTACACCGAATCAGTGCCATTCGCAACCGAACGGGGGAAATTATTGGTTTAACCTGCCGCATTGGTCGAGCCGTTTTTGGCACGATTAAAACCATTCGCGAGCTAGTAGAAACGGGCAAGTCAATTCTCTTGCTAGGTCGTCCGGGTGTAGGAAAAACAACTGCCCTGCGGGAAATCGCTAGGGTTCTGGCAGATGACCTGAACAAACGGGTGGTCATTATCGATACCTCCAACGAAATTGCTGGCGATGGGGATATTCCTCACCCTGCCATTGGTCGTGCTAGAAGAATGCAGGTCGCTCGCCCCGAATTGCAGCATCAGGTGATGATCGAGGCAGTAGAAAATCATATGCCAGAGGTCATCGTCATCGACGAAATCGGAACGGAACTCGAAGCGATGGCGGCACGAACGATCGCCGAACGGGGGGTACAACTGGTAGGAACGGCTCACGGCAATCGCCTAGAAAACTTAATCAAAAACCCAACGCTTTCTGATTTGGTGGGAGGCATTCAGGCAGTTACACTAGGCGATGAAGAAGCCAGACGGCGAGGCTCTCAAAAAACGGTTTTGGAGCGCAAAGCACCTCCATCGTTTGAAATTGCTGTAGAAATGCTGGAGCGACAGCGTTGGGTTGTACACGAGGATGTTGCTAACACCGTTGATGACTTGTTGCGAGGGCGAGAACCCATCCTACAAATCAGAACCATCGATGAGAATGGGGAAGTAAAAGTGATTCAGGAAGCGCCTCAGCCGTCAACAACAGGTTCATTAATGAAAAGTCCCTCGGTTGTGGCTCCTCCCCGTCCGAGCGGTTGGAGAGCGGCAGGAAGGATGACTCCAGTTTCCCCATTTGGAGCGACTCAGCACGATGCTAGTACAGATTTTGAGCAAATGCTCGATCGCTCTTGGTATCAGAAAGAAAAATCTTCGGAAAAGGTTCGTACTCCTGGCCCCAATGGAGAAGATTGGCCTGTCTACGTCTATCCTTACGGCGTAGGTCGTTCTCAAATGGAACAAGTCATTGAGCTTCTCAATCTGCCCGTGGTCTTGACAAAAGACATGGAAAGTGCTGATGTGGTGTTAGCATTGCGATCGCACGTCAAAAATCATTCCAAACTGCGACAAATTGCCAGGGCGCGTCAAATTCCCATTCATGGAATCAAGGCTAATACAATTCCTCAGATTACTCGTGCTTTGCGGCGCATCTTAGGCATGGACGATCCTAACATCCCGGAAGCCACCGATTTGCGCTTATTTGCCCGCAGTGGCAGCGATGACGAAATTGAGGCACTCGAAGAAGCCAGACTAGCAGTGGAACAAATTGTGATTCCTACCGGACAACCGGTAGAGTTACTACCGCGATCGGCTAAAATTCGCAAAATGCAACACGAACTCGTCGAACACTATCGCCTTCACTCGGACAGTTTCGGTGAAGAACCTAACCGCAGGCTGCGAATTTATCCAGCGTAGAAATAGGGGCAGGTTTAAACTCTAGGCTTGCCCTTATTTTTGGTTTCATGCGGACGAAGAGACTCGAACTCTTACGTCAGAGACACTAGAACCTAAATCTAGCGCGTCTACCAATTCCGCCACGTCCGCTTGTGTCCAGAAAATCATTATAACAGATCGACAAAGAAATTTAAGGCAACGTTTAGATTGCAGCAGCGATCGCTCTGGTGGCGATAAGATAATCGATCGAATAGTCGATTGAGCAAGACAGATGAAAGCAATTATTATGGCAGCCCCCGGCGATCCTGATGTCTTAGAACTTCGGGAAGTACCACAGCCAACAATCGAGAAACCCACAGAAATCCTCGTCAAACTCAAAGCAGCCGGCATCAACCCCATCGATACCAAACTCCGCCAGCGAGGAACGTTTTACCCAGAGCAAATGCCAGCTATTTTGGGATGTGATGGTGCTGGAGTTATCGAAGCGGTGGGATCTGAGGTTCAGCAGTTCAAACCAGGAGATCAAGTTTATTACTGTGCTGGAGGACTCGGTAAGGCAGGAACGGGAAATTACGCTCAGTTTGCCGTCGTCGAGGAAAGCCTAGTCGCCCACAAACCAACCTCTCTCTCCTTTGCAGAAGCCGCAGCAGCCCCATTAGTGCTAATTACCGCATGGGAATCGCTTTTTGACAGAGCCAGATTAGAAACGGGACAAAAAGTTTTGATTCATGCAGGCGCGGGAGGAGTCGGCCATGTCGCGATCGCTCTTGCCAAGCTCAAAGGCGCTCAAGTCTGCACGACAGTTGGTTCTCCAGACAAAGCTCGGTTAGTTCGTCAGTTGGGAGCCGATTTTCCAATTCTCTACAAGCAGACAGATTTCGTTCGAGCCGTTCTAGACTGGACGAATGGAGAAGGCGTTGATATTGCCTTCGATACCGTAGGTGGGAAAACTTTTTTTGACAGTTGTCCTGCGGTAAGAGTATATGGGGATTTAGTCACGATTCTCGAACCCGATACTTCTTTAGGCAATTTAAAAGTCGCCCGCAATCGTAATTTGCGAATTAGCCTAGAATTAATGCTTACCCCAGCTTTGATGGGCCTGGAGAGTGCCCAAAAATATCAAACAGAGATTCTCAAGCAATGCGCTACCTGGATTGACGAAGGGAAGCTGAAAATTCATCTCAGTCAGACCTTTCCCCTAGAAGAAGCAGCAGCAGCGCATAGAGCGTTGGAAACGGGGTCAATAACGGGTAAATTGGCGTTGGCGATCGCTTAGCACTAATATCAATTTCCTTTAAGAGGGGAGTGTGGGGAGGGTGGGGAGTGTGGGGAGACAAGGGAGACAAGGGAGACAAGGAAGAATATTTACTCCTAGCTACTCAGTCCTGTTGCAAGACATTCCGAACGGTAAAACGTTCTCACAATTTGGAGCGAAGGGAAGAAAGGAAAACAGGGATGAAACGTCCATCGGTAACTCATCTTAGGAGGAAAGAGCCAAAAGTTGAAGCTGACTTGCCAACACAGAGAGCGCAGACAAAAAACCCAATCAATGACTATTCTCTGTTGGGCATCAGGGGAAAGATCAGTCAAAGGAGTCAGCGACCAGGCATCTCGATTGAACGCTTCTTTGAACAGTTGCATTCCCCAATGGGTGACTTGAGCGCGAGGATAAGACTCCGAAGAGACTAAACACATACTATTGGTAACAAAATTGTCATTGGAGGCAATGAGTAACACATTAGTCCCATCCAGAGTAGCCTCAAAAGCCTCAAAATCTCGATCTTTCCAACTGAGCAGGATGGTTTTGCCGTCCGTGCCAATATAGTTGGCTACTAGCTTAGTTGGCGCAATTAGCGTGTTGCCATCTTTGCCTAACTGAGCATTAATCTGACCGACTAGGCGACTACCATCACTAAAACGATAAGACCAGTCAAACAGTTGAACGAGACGACGGTTAGGCTCTTTACCAAAGGTGTAGAACAAACCGACAGGAGTTAAAGTCAATTGGGTACGGTAGTTGGTCACTTGTTCTTCTAGGTTGATTGGACGATAACTACCCAAAATATCAGGTTGTGTTGCCAAAGTTGGAGGCGAGCTTCTAGACTTAGCAAAAATTAGTGACTACGCTTTGTCTCCTTGAGGTCAGATAGCAAGACTGTAGCGATAGAATCCTACTAATGTAGTCTAACAAAATTCTCCGATCTTGTTACCGAGCCGAAGATAAATTGTAACTTTTATCTCTAGAGGAAGAAAGAGAGTCGCATTGTTTAATAATTTTTTATTTGGCGACAAAACCTGACTAGCGAATGTATTGTAGCGATCGCTCCTGGGCCGTTAAATCTTCCCATTGAAGATCCCGACGCAATATTTTTCCGTTGGGTGCGGCAATAATTCTTGGTAATGTCTTGATATCAACTAAAGCTAAAGTTTCCATGTCGTAAGTCGTGTAAACCGTCGATTCGGAATTGAGATTGACATCGACTACCGTCAAGGTTTTACGAGGCCCAAGATTGCTGTTTAATAATTGGCGAGGGCCGCTTCCGAGTGCGCCTGCGTGAAATAACTGTAGCTTTCCCTGCTTTCCGGGAAAGTAGGCGTGCTGGTGTCCACTAATATAGGTATGAATTCGATAGCGTTCTAGTAGGGAATGTAATTTATCGGCATTGGAGAGGTATTCCCCAGCTTTATCTCTACCAACTGCTACGGCATAAAGGGGAAGATGGCCGATCACCATTCGCATCTTAGCTTGTTGAGCGACCTGACTGGCAAGACTTTTCTCTACCCAAGCGATTTGTTCTGACGAGAGAATGTTGGTCGAAGCATCCCAGACGAGGTAGAAAATATCATTTTGTGTAAAGGTGTAATAAAAAGGATATTCAGCGCGATCAACAAAGGACAATCCAGGGTTATGATTGGGATGGTTCCAATAGGCGGCGGCTAATCGGCGATCGCTCGCGAAGAGTAACTTTCCCTGCGCTAACGCTCCCGAACCGTCGTGATTGCCAATGGTAAAGCCAAGCGGAATGCTAGCTTTTCTCAGGGGAGCCGCTACGTGGCGATCGAAGGCTTCCCACATGGCGTTAATTTGCGCCTCCGAGAGAGAACGTTTTTGTCCAGCTATCATGTCGCCACCGCACAGGACTAAATCCGGTTGCCAGTCAGGAATCAAAGCGATCGCTTTATCTATTTCGGGTTCGTAATTTGTGGAGCCATACTGACTATTAAGATCGCTAATCACTACTATTCGCACGTCTCCCCTGGGAGTCTCCTTAGCAACAGAAATCGTTGGGGAGGATTTTGCTGAATTAGATTGAGTTAGCGTTGCCAGACTATTATCGGGAAGTGCTTGGCGAGTGCAAGTCGCTAATCCGAACCCGCCTAAACTTCCACTGATGAGGACTAAAAATTGACGGCGTTTGTAAGTCATAATTTTCTGCTTCTTTACTTTTTGTTTTTAACGTGGTTAGGGAAACCTAGCAAACAAGAACTTCTCTGGTCACTGATTACTGATTACTGAGGGTGACAGGTTTCTGACGTTACCGCGAGGTTTTATGAGGGCATCAGCAGAACTTTCTCCTGGGACTCTAGTGAGCGATCGCTACTGGGTGCAACGAACTCTTGGTTATGGGAGTTGTGGTTGTACTTATTTGGTCTATGACAAAGAAAACTCATCTCAGCCCTATGTTTTAAAGGAATTTGCCCCGACCGATTCGAGAGAATCCGTCATTGAAAAATGTTACTCCCTCTTCGAGCAAGAAGCACAAGTTTTATGCAAGCTCAAGCATCCTCAGATTCCTCAGTGTTTTGGTTTCTTTGAAGACAAGGGACGCTTGTTTCTCGTGCAGGAGTATATCGATGGAAAGACTTACTGGGAAATACTTCAAGAGCGTTTGGCACGAGGGCAGGTTTTTTCTGAAACCGAGACAATTCAATGGCTGAAAGATTTGCTTCCCGTTTTGGACAATATCCACAGTTGTCGAATTATTCATCGAGATATTTCCCCAGATAACGTCATGCTTCCCAATGGGGGAGGTAAACCAGTCTTGATTGATTTTGGGGTAGTCAAGCAGGTAATGACTCAGATAGGGAGCCAAATTATCAGTCATCCTACCTCCTCAGTGGGAGGAACAATGGTCGGAAAAGCCGGTTACTCTCCGCCAGAACAACTTCGCCTGGGTCATTGCTACCCCAATAGCGACCTCTATTCCTTAGCAGTAACGGCTTTAGTTCTCCTGAGTGGAAAACATCCTAGCGAACTGTGCGACGGCTATTCCCTGAAATGGCAGTGGAGACAATATATTAAGCTAGGCAACTCTCTCAGTCGTATTTTTGACAAAATGCTGGCGGAAGTTCCTAAAGATCGCTATCTCTCTGCCAGGCAAGTCTTGGTCGCTTTGTCCAATCTCGATCGCACTCAAAGTAAAGAGAGAGAAGGCTGGAGTGAGACAGCCAATTTAATCGCCGCTACACATCAAACAATCGTTCAACATCAGAAGACATCTATTCAAAGCGAAACTAGAATCGATAAAAAGAAAACGTCTCAACGAATTGCCTTAAGCTCTCCCACACTACCAATGCGCTTGCTGGCCATGGGTTTTCTGATTTCTGGTTCGCTGATAGGTGGATGGGTGATTGGCCTTCAATCTCCTAATCTAGCGATGGTGTGCGAAATTTTTAATAACTGTGCCAGCGATGAACCATTGAAACCAATTTCTACAACAGAAGCTCAGACACAGCCAAAAACGGTTGAAAATCCTTTAGCGGCTCGAAGTTTGAGGGAATGGCAAGAAATTAGCGATCGCTCTAACAAGATCGTAATGCCCTTCATTGAAGTCCCTCAAAAGAGTAACAGGAGTACGAACTCAAAATCTGCCAAAGAATTAGCCGATGATCGAGAAGAACTGACTGAGAAGGTACAAACAAGACAAACTGAGGTGTCTGAGCTAATTGCTCAAAAAGAAGAAAATAGACCAAAAGTAGCGCCAAAACCGTCAGAGTCTGAGAATCCTACTGCTCCTTCTCCCACGCCAGTCTCCTCACCGCCAAGCGATCGCAACCATACAAGCGAGTCCACTCTTTCCGAGCGATCTAGTCCAACCCCTCCAAAACCAGAAGCAACACCTACCCCCCAAGTAACCAATTCCCCTACTCCTGAAAATCCCAATCCTACTCCAAAAAGAGAATCGCCTAAAAATCCAACGCCTACTCCGAGCGAAAATAACCCGCCTGCTCAAACCTATCAGCCTGGATTTTGGCAACCTGTAGCCAGAGTCAATCCAAAACGTTCCTTTCAAATTGAATTAGTCAACCGAACAAACGCAGCGATCGAATATGCCGTCACGACGAATGAATTTCCACCAAGACAATTAGCTGCCAATCAAAGCGTTGTCTTAACTCATGTTCCCCTAGATGCCAACCTTTTGATTAATGCACTTCAGTCTCCGACTGGCAAAGATTTAGCAGCCAGCTTACAATTTAACGTGACTGCTGCTGACAATGTAGTAACTGTCGCGATCGAACGAGGAAAGGGAGAGCAAGCAGGAGATAGCACGATTAACATTCATATAACCGGCGCTATCTATGTTTTTTAGTCCTATTTGACCGAAAATTTGCTCCTTTTCCAGAGAGCATACCTGTTGCTCTGACTGGGTACATCCTTGAAATTATTTGGTGAAGCGGGTTTGATTGCGATCGCTCTTAGGAGGACAAGTTTTCTACATGACTACAAAGTTGGCATTGTGTTCGCGATCGCGTAGATACTGCTCTTTTCTGGTTCCCCCCTTTGCACCCTCTGAATGCTGATGGGCGCGAATGATCGTTGAATCGGCGTTGCTCAATGAGTAATGAGAAGTGTTTTGACACTCCCCCGGTTGAAACACGGGGGATTAAGCGCGGTTGTCTATACGGGGG
>CAYTUO010000159.1:0-9510 GCA_964441015.1 uncultured Pleurocapsa sp. | reverse complement strand
ATCGCGTTGGCTCCTTCAAAAGCGGCATCAGCAGAGAGTGCGCTTTCAACTCTTATTTGCCAGCATTTGGCGCTTAAATCGAGCTTTCCTTGTTCGATGCGTTGTAGCCCGTCAATCGTAGCTAAAACCACCAGGCGATCGCCAATAGTCAAACGAATATCATCTGAAGGCATTAACCCAGAAGCATTAGGAGGTTTTTGATGAAGAATGGGAACCACCCCATATCCATAAGCAAACTCGCTTAAAAGTAACCCATTAAGCGTATCTCCAGTTTCAATTTTGTATTCGACTACTAAAATCGTGCGATCGTCCAAGCGAAACAAATCGACGATCTTTTCTCCAAAAGCAGCGGCGGCAAATACTTCTGCTACTACCGCTTGGGTGTCTAAGACTTGAGCGTCGGGCAATAATTGACTTAAATGCTCGCTCAAGCGTTGGCTGGAAGTCCGAATGACTAAATGACACTCACGATTCATTCCTCGCGCCGTCAAAGCGATTTCCAGATTGAGGATTTCATCATCAGTGACAATAACGGCACTTTTGGCAGTAGCCAAATTGGCTTTGGAGAGAGATTCTTTCAAATTCCCAGCCAACAAAGGAATTTCAAGGAGATTAGCTGGCTCGAAATCAGAACTATGCGTAATTCCAACTAAGGATTGCTTCAATTCTCGCAAGAGTGTTGCGACTCGCTGACCAACCCTACCCAAACCGATAATGGCGATATGGTTTTGTAGGGGAATGGTAGGACGACGCTTAGTAAACTGAAATTTAGAAGACAATAATGCTTCTGTGAGTAAAGCGTATAATACGCCGACAAACGCCGTGCCAGCTAAATTTAATCCTAAAGCAAATACTTGCAACCACCAAGGAATCATTCCCGACTGTTCGAGATTCCCGAATACATCTCCATAGCCTCCCAGTAAAAGAATAATGGTCGTAGAAAAAGCATTCAGAAATGTCATGCCCCGATAGTAACAGTGAAATAACAAGATTCCCGTGACGAGCAATCCTAAAACAGTAATCCCACAGACGAGGGCAACTCGTCGAACCTGTTGCTGAAAGCTTAATTGCCAGAATTGAGCGAACTGCTGCTCGAATTGCTTAAGGAGGCGAAAAGGTGCTGTCTGCCATCCCGTTTGTTGGCTCTGTGACACTTGGGGCGTTCGTTCGCGGCTAATAAGAAACTCTTCGGCAGTTTCGAGATAAACTAGCGTATCTTTGTCTTGAAGGAATGCATCGGGTTCCCAGTGATAGAAAGCGTAGGGGAGGTGATCGCCGTAACGAGTATGATAAAGGATGCGACGCTTGCGGCTGTTTAATTCGTGGAGAAGGCGAGTATTGCACCAACGAGATCTCACAGAGATCTGCTGCGCGATCGCTTGCAACCATTGTCCGTCTAGGTTAAAAAAACCCAAGGTTTCGCTGCCAAGCGCTGCAAATGCAAAAGCGTTCGCGGGTAGTTGAATGGGATCGAAGGCGATAAAATTTCCCAAGCGATCGCTTAAGAGATGATTGAGATTTTCTTTAGCCGAGCGAACGACTAAACGAGTATGGGGATTGAGTTGGCGTATGGCTAAAGCTGTCTCGGCATTGACTCGCTCGTGACTGGTTACTAGAAGCGCTGCCCGACATTGCCCGATTTTAGCTTGCTCTAGAATGTTGTTCTGACGACAGTCTCCCAGAATTAAATCGTCCAATACATGGGGAAGAGCGGCAATTTCCCAGTTTTGAGGCGGTGCTGACTCGATCGCCACGACTCTGACTCCAAATTCTTTGAGGGCGACAACGCAATGTTGACCCAACTCCCCCAGCCCGCATACTAAAAACCAATCTAATCGTGTCTGAGAGTCGTTAGCACTCATTTAGCCAAGTTAGGCAGAATTGGATAATTTTATTGTGCCTTAAAGTCGAGCGCGTTAATTATCTCTTCTCTCTCTACTTTTCAAGATACCACTGGCAAACTAATTGCCCATCTAAAACTTTCCATTGAGCAACTAGATGACTTTTTCTTGGAGTGCAGCGCTCCCAAGTCGTGGCCGTTTGGGAAATGTTCCATGTAGTCGTAGTCGTCATCTTTCTTTCTCCCATGAATTTGTGAACGGTTAGTCAATTACAGCTTCATTGATTCTTGGGAGATTTCCTGAAAAATTTAATTTTACAAATTCCTAGAGAGGAAAAAAGAATTGAACAAAATGTGGAGAGCTTTCCCCCACGGCGAACCGTGAGTTTAGATAGGAAGTGATTGGATTAGCCTTTCTCTCAATTGCGTGTAACGAATTCGTGTATGTCTTTGCTTGACCGCGATCGCGATCGCTTTTTGATTGAGTAGACATCTAATCTACATTGCGTCTCAGTTATTTTATGTTGCCAACTACACATGAGTTTTGCTATATTAGCTAAGCGCCGATTGCCAAGCGACTATCAGCTTGACTACGGTTAATAATCCAGCCTTGCTGGAAACCCACCTGGAGAGGTGGCCGAGTGGTTGAAGGCGCAGCACTGGAAATGCTGAGTAAGTCTAAAGCTTACCGTGGGTTCAAATCCCACCCTCTCCGTACCCTTAAAACTCGGTTCTTCTTTGAGTCCTTCACAAGAATCTCTAAGATACGCTATATGTAGTGTCTTGGTGCGATCGCGTTGCTCGTTATGTGCTATACAAATTCGCGACATACTTGCCATAGCCGTTATAGGGCAAAGTTTCCTTAATTTCCCACGATAACCCAGGCCCTTTACTAATAAATTTTTCTGTTGCTTGCGACCATCGAGGATGGGGCTTAGTGGGATTGACATTCGCTTCAAAATCATATTCATTGGGCACAATTGTCTGCCAAAAAGTTTCTGGTTGAGTGTCGATAAACTCAATTTTGACAATCGATTTTGCTCCTTTAAATCCATATTTCCAAGGTGTTACCATGCGAATAGGAGCGCCGTGCTGTTTAGGCAGTTCGTGACCGTAAATTCCAATGGCAAAAAAGGCTAATTCATTCGCCATTTCTTCAAGGCGTAATCCTTCTGTATAAGGCCAAGGAAGAGCGCCTAAATGAATGCCAGGCCCTTTAGTAATTTCTGAATCGTAAAATGAGGTAAAGCGAACGAATTTTGCTGCTGATGTCGGTTCGACGGCTTCAATTAATGACCTCATCGGAAAGCCTATCCAAGGAAGAACCATCGACCAAGCTTCAACGCAACGAAATCGATATATTCTCTCTTCTATCGGAAACTTTTTCTTGAGGTCGTCGAGATCGTAAGTGCGAGGATTTTTTATTAATCCCGTCACTTCTACTTTCCAATTTTCAGTGGGTAACTTTTGAGCTTTTAACCAAATATTTTTGGTTCCGCCATATTCATAAAAATTGTTATAATGTCCTGCTATATCTTCATCGGTAATAGGGCGATCAACTTTTGCAAAAGCAGGATTGGTACGAACAGAATTAATTTTAGGTAAGGCAATGCTGGCTTCTAATGCTGTTTGCGAAGAAGATTTTTGGCATCCAGTGAGTGGGACTAAACTTGCTCCAATACCAGCATTAACCAATGTTTTCAAAAAATGACGGCGATTAAAATAAACGGTTTCGGAAGTGACTTCGTTCTCTGAAATTTCCCAGAATTTTGGTATACGAATAAAAGTCATAAGAGTCTGGTTACTATAGTTTTATTGACTCACTTCCTAAACTAACATGATAACTGAATCAAACTGATTAGTGATTGGTGATTGGTGACTGGGAGCAGAGGGGCAGAGGAGCAGAGGGGCAGAGGGGCAGAGGGGCAGAGGGGCAGAGGGGCAGAGAGGAAAAATTAATTCTTTCATCCAATAACTGGTAACTGGTAACTGTAACTGTCCCCCTCTCCCATCTCCATTTTTTATTTCCTATTTCAATGGATCACGTCGTAGCAGCAATCGAATAGAGGACGGCCGAAAGCAAAAGGACAAATAGCACAACTAATACTAAGACAACTACTCCAGGAGGGGTCGAGTTAGATTCTGTCATGTTTTTTTCTCCACAAACGATTTACAAATTGAGAGTTATTATTTGTGAGTCATAATAAATTGTTTTGAACAAAAATAATTTGAACTTTTTTTAAGTTTCACAACCTTATATTAATCGCGATCGCAATGATTGGATTGATAAAAAGTCAATTAGTCCCTGTGGGGAGTGTGGGAGGACAGTTACCGGTTACCAGTTACCAGTTACCAGTTACCAGTGAACTAATTCCCAATCACCAATCACCTTCTCACCAATCACCAATAACTGATTACTGATAAAAGTCTCCCCAAATAGCCAAAGTAATACCAGGATTATAAATATTAACAAACATCGTTTGACCGTCAGGCGAAAAACAAACTCCAGCAAATTCACTATTATTAAGAGCATTGTGAGCAAAATGATAACATTCGCCTGTTGGGGTAATTCCTACTAAAAATTGTTCGCCTGCGCCGTCTTCGCAAACCATAAGATGGCCGAAGGGAGTCAGGATTAAATTATCAGGGTAATCTAATACTTCTGTCCCTGGTGACTCGATGAATAATTCTATTGTTTCAGCAGCGAGATTATAGCGAAAAATTTGTCCTTTTCCTGCTTTTCCTCCATTGGTACAAGTCCAATAAATCTCGCCATTTCCGCAACAAATTCCTTCGCCTCGTTTAAAAATTGCAGATCCTTTTGCTTGTGCCTCGTAGCGCAGCGTATCTTGTTCGGGATCTACTTCTTCAATGGTGACCCATTCTACTTGTTTGGGTTCGCCAACAGGAAAATCAATACTTGTATTAATTGTCGGCAGATCTTTGATGACTAATGCTTCTAAAATTCCTGCTTTTAAATTGCCAAATTGATGAGGACGAAAGCGATAAATACAACTATCTTCTCTATCTTCAGTTTGATAAATGTATCCTGTTTTTGGATCGACTGCGATCGCTTCGTGTCGAAAACGTCCCATTGCAACTAAAGGAACTGGATCGGCAATTTTTTTATCAGCAAAAACTTCAAAATTATAGCCATGTTTGAGAGAAACTCTTCTTGAATCGTGCGGATCGAAAGTTTCTGGCGTTGAGGTATCTTCTTCACAACTAATCCACGATCGCCAAGGCGTTATCCCTCCCGAACAGTTACGATTAGTACCAGCAAGGGAGACAAATTCTTTCAAAACTTTGCGATCGCGTTCCACAATGAGAGTGGTTGTTCCCCCATTCGATAATTTGTCATATTTTTTTGAACTTGCTGCAACAACGGCGGGAGTTTGATCGGGACTGAGTTCGTGATTGCGGACTAAAATTGTGGTTCCGTCTTTACCAGAAAATGCTGCCATGCCATCATGATTTGTTGGGACGGTAGCGCGATCGCTCATGAGATTTCCGGTTTGTGAGAGGATTTGATATTGAAATCCTTTAGGTAGGTCTAAAATGCCATTAGGATCGGAAATTAGTTTGCCAAATCCTCTTCCAAATAGCGCTTTACCTGTAGTCGCTCTGGCATAATAATTTTTTAAAGTAGAAGCTAAAATAAAACTGGTGGCGCTTGCACCCGCTAAAGTTAAAAATCTGCGTCGAGATAACATCACAGTTTCCTCTATCAGTTCTTGTTTAAGTCTATGTATAAGATGCCCATTTTTCTGAGTAATTTATCAAGTAGTCTCTAAAATCTCCTAAAAAATTTTGATGTTTATTTCTTGACAAAATAACGATTTTGCTCAATTGTAAGTTTAATTGACGTATTTTTCAATCAGTTGTTTCCACCGTAAATATCCTTCTCCATTTAAGTGAGCGCCATCCGACGTATACTGAGGAGATAGTTGATTTTTTTCGTTAGCAAAATGACTGTACAAATCTATATATTGATATGAGAATTCATTAGCAACTTGTTTCAAGCGATCATTTAATTTAATTAAAGTATTATTATTTACATTGATTCTATATTTAAGGTTATTGACTGGTAATAAACTTTGAATATAGACTTGAGTTTCAGGCGATCTCTTTTGAATAGTTTCTAGAATTTTTTGATAATTATTGACAACCTCGGCAAGGCTTTTTCTTTCATTCCAAAAATCATTAGTCCCAATTAAAATAAATATTTTCTTGGGTTTAGAGGCTAAAATCTCATCGATTCGATAGAGAATTCCCTCTGTAGTATCCCCATTAATACCACGATTTTTAATCTTAATATTGTTGAAAAATTCTTGCCATTCTCCTTGATCGGTGAGACTATCTCCCAAAAAAATAATTTCGTCTTGAGAATTGGGTAGACTCTGGAAAATATTCAATCTCATTTGATAGTATGGGGAGAAATAGGTATTCTGACGGCGTTTATTGCGATCGCTAGATTGTTCGGGCGGCTTTTCAAATAAAGGAATTTTGTTAATTACATAGGATATTCCCCCTCTTCTAACAAGCAAAATAATGCCTAAAACAAGAAAAATAAGATTGAGTCCTATAGATATCCACAGAAGGGTTTTGCTTTTTGCTAGCATGAGCAGAATTAAGAGATTGAGAAAATTTTCATCTATACTATCAAAGAAGATTTGTATAAAGTAAAGGTTAATTGAAACCAATGATTCCTACTGGCGATCGCTACTGGATCAAAAATGCGTATGTTCCTGCTTGCCTAATTGAAAATGAGAACGTTCCCGTACAGACAAGAGAAGGTTTGTGCTTAGTAGATATAGAGATTATAGAAGGTGCGATCTCAAAAATTATCCCTGCTTCTGCTAACAATTCTGAAACGACTTTTGTAGACTTACGCAAAGGCATTGTTTTCCCTGGTTTTATTGATTTACATACTCATCTAGACAAAGGTCATATCTGGGAACGTTCCCCAAATTTAGATGGTACATTTGATAATGCCCTGGCAACTGCCAAAAGTGATTCGCAACAGTATTGGCAAGCAGAAGATCTCTATCGTCGCATGGAATTTGGGATTAAATGTAGTTACGCTCATGGAACAACAGCAATACGAACTCATATCGATTCTTTTGGTGAACAAGCTAATATTAGTTTAGGAGTCTTTAAAACCTTACAAAAAGAATGGGAAGATAGGGTTATCTTACAAGCCGTTTCTCTTGTTTCTCTCGACTATTATCAAACGCCTGAAGGAGTTGCTTTAGCTGATAAAATTGCTGAATTTGGCGGTATTTTAGGTGGCGTAGCTTATATGAACCCTGACTTAGATAATCAACTAGATACAGTCTTTTCTCTAGCCAAAGAAAGAGGATTAGATCTAGACTTTCATGCCGATGAAAATGGCGATATCGACTCAATTTGCTTACAAAAAATAGCTGCTGCTGCGTTGCGAAATAAATTTACCCGACAAATTATTTGTGGTCACTGTTGTAGTTTAGCTGTTCAACCGCCAGAAGTTGTTGCGAAAACGCTCGATTTAGTCAAACAAGCAGGCATTGGGATTGTGAGTTTACCCATGTGCAATTTATATCTTCAAGATCGCGCCTCTTCTCAGACTCCCTATTGGCGTGGCGTGACCAAGGTTCATGAATTAAAACAGCAAGGAATTCCTGTCGCTTTTGCCAGCGATAATTGTCGAGATCCGTTTTATGGATTTGGCGATCATGACGGATTAGAAGTCTTTACTCAAGCAGTCAGAATTGCTCATCTCGATACGCCTTATAGCGATTGGTGTATTAGCGTCACGAAAACGCCAGCAAACTTGATGGGATTGCCAAAACTCGGCAGAATTGGCTTAGGTTTGCCCGCAGATTTCCTATTATTTAAGGCTAGATCCTTCAGCGAATTGTTATCGCGTCCCCAAAGCGATCGCCGAGTCTTGCGTCAAGGAAAACAAATCGATACGACTTTACCCGATTATTCAGAATTAGACGATCTCGTCTTTTTAGGATAGGAAACCGAGTACTTGATAGATCAGAGAATTAACTAACCCCAGCAAAAATGCGCCAAGTAAAGCACTCCAAAATCCGAAGCGCAACCTAAAACCACTCACAAGATAGGCGGCTAAACCCAAGATAATCGCATTGAGAATGAGCAAGAAAAGCCCCAATGTCAAGATAGTAATGGGGATGGTCAACCAAAAGAGAATTGGTTTAACCAGTGCGTTCAAAATGCCAAAAACAGCCGCCGAAACAAGTGCTTTGCCAAAGCTATCAATCTCAATCCCGATGGGCAACTTAGAAATGATTAAGAGGCTAATGGTAGTGACTAGCCAAGGAATCAGGAGACTAGCAATATTCATTCAAAGTTACTCCTAAACTAAACTACCTTACACATTAAACCTAAAAAGCATGACATCCCCTTCTTGTACAACATATTCTTTACCTTCGCTGCGAACTAACCCTTTTTCTTTTGCTGCCGTCATGCTGCCTGCTGTCACTAAATCCTGATACGCGATCGTTTCCGCCCGAATAAACCCTCTCTCAAAATCAGAGTGGATCACGCCTGCTGCTTGTGGTGCCTTCATGCCACCGTGAATCGTCCAAGCGCGAGTTTCTTGAGGCCCCGTAGTCAAATAGGTACGCAAGCCTAATAGTTCGTAAGTTGCTTTAATTAGGGATTTTAATCCTCCCTCTTCTACACCAAGCGTCGCAAGATAATCGGCTCGTTCGTCTTCAGGTAAATCGATTAATTCCGATTCAACTTGAGCAGAGACGACAACGATTTTAGAACCCTCTGCATCGGCAATTTGTTTAACTTGCTTTACCCAATCATTTCCCGTCGCCAAATCGTCCTCAGAGACATTAGCGGCATAAATAACGGGTTTGCCTGTCAGGAGTCCCAACGCTTTAATTGATTCTGCCTCTTCTTCAGTTAGGGTAACTTGGCGAACAGGTTTGCCTTCATTCAAAGCTGCACTCAAGTTTTCCAAGGCTTTTAGTTCGATTTGTGCTTCTTTGTTATTCTTGGCTTGCTTACGGGTGCGATCAATGCGGCGCTCTATCTGCGATAAATCTGCCAAAGCTAGTTCTAAATTAATGACCTCAATATCCCGCACGGGATCGACAGAACCGGAAACGTGGATGATATCGTCATTATCAAAACAGCGCACGACATGGACGATCGCGTCTACTTCCCGAATATTGGCTAAGAATTGATTGCCTAATCCTTCTCCTTTGCTAGCTCCTGCGACTAAACCGGCAATATCGACAAATTCTATCCGCGTCGGCACGATTTTCTCAGAATTGGATAGTTTTGCTAGGACTTGCAACCGTTCGTCCGGTACTGATACAACCCCGACATTGGGTTCAATGGTACAAAAGGGAAAGTTTGCTGCCTCAGCTTTGGCATTGGCAACCAAGGCGTTAAAAAGAGTGGATTTACCAACGTTAGGCAGTCCAACAATTCCGGCTGTAAGCATAGTGAGTTAAAAATAATTAGAAAGATTAGCGCGAATTACAATTCTATAAAAGATGAGGATTCAATTGCTATCGATATTAGCCAGCAAAAAGCCCATCTGACACTCGTAGAGATTGGGGCGATTGTTTCCAGCTTTACCTAGAGAATGTCCGCAACCGAGTTTTCCTTGGTTCCAGCGAGGCGATCCGTGGCGATCGGCA
>CAYTUO010000158.1:0-9516 GCA_964441015.1 uncultured Pleurocapsa sp. | reverse complement strand
AATCTTGATTGAATAGTGAGACTTGAAAAAGTTTAGCTAAGTTTTGTAGAGCAGGACGGGACTTTAAGGTGCGGACGCAGATTCGCTCCTCAGCCCCTCCAGAAGGCAAGATTCCTAAGCCATATCGAAAAGAGATATAAGCGATCGCTGTTGGCAATTTTAGCAAATTATTACTATTTGTATCGATAATTCACAAAGCGTGATCGAACAGGACAATTATTAATATTTAACTGTAATTATTAACCTCTCTCTAACGCACAAAACTTGCTCTGTGCACTATACTATTCACGATAGTCTTGATTTTGAGGAAAAAAGCTAGTTAATCGCGTATTTTGTGCCAGAGAGCAGGAGATATTATGGTAGAAATTCATCTATCAGTTCCAGATATTAATTTAAATCGTCTCGAACAAGAACCTATTCATACCAGTGGAAAAGTTCAACCTCATGGAGTTATTTTTGCTTTAGAGGAACCAGATCTCAAGATAGTACAAGTTAGCACTAATACCTTCAATATTTTCGGAGTTTATCCTCAAGATATTCTGGGAAAAACTCTTGAAGAGATCTTCGATCCGTTTCAAATAGAAGCCATTAAACAAGGAATAGCTAGCGATAACCTGGACTTTATTAATTCAAGCAAGCTTTGGGCAAGGATTAAAGGGGATGATTATGTTGTTTTTGATGGAGTATTTCATCGCAATGCAGATGGATTGCTGATTCTAGAATTAGAACCCGCTTTCTCTCAAGAAAATATTCCATTTCTGAGTTTTTATCATCTCGCGAGAACTTCCATTAATCAACTTGAAAAGACAGCAAATCTTCGAGATTTTTGTCAGATAATTGTCAAGGAAGTGCGAAAATTAACTGGCTTTGACAGGGTAATGCTCTATAAATTTGATGAAGAAAATCATGGAGATGTCATTGCTGAAGAGAAGCTAGAAAGTATGGAATCTTATCTGGGATTGCACTATCCCGAATCAGATATTCCCGCACCAGCCAGAAGATTATTTAGTGCTAATTACATTAGACTCATTCCAGATGCCAAAGTCAAACCTGTTCAACTTTTCCCGATCGAGAATCCGATTACTCAACAGCCACTGGACTTAACGCTTTCAATTTTAAGAAGTGCTTCTCCCTGCCATCTAGAGTATTTGCATAACATGGGAGTTGCATCGTCTTTGACAATTTCGTTGATTAAAGATGACCAACTTTGGGGATTGATTGCTTGTCATCATCAGACACCAAAATATGTCTCTTATGAGTTACGAAAAGCTTGCGAATTTTTAGGACGAGTGATCTTTTCTGAACTATCTGCCAGAGAAGAAACGGAAGATTATGACTATCGCATGAAGCTGACATATATTCAATCAATGTTGATCGATTATATGTCCAGTGAAGAAAATTTTATCAATGGTTTAGTCGGACACGAACCTAATTTACTCGATTTAACCAGTTCTCAAGGTGCAGCCGTTTGCTTTGGGGGAAATTGCACAGTTATTGGAAAAACGCCAACAGAAGAAGACCTCAATTATCTCGTTCAATGGCTGCAAAATAATATCCATGAGGAAATTTTTTATACCGATTCTTTGCCTCGACTGTATTCAGATGCAGAGAAATTTAAAGAAGTTGCTAGCGGTTTATTAGCCATTCCCATTTCTAAGCGAAACTATGTGCTATGGTTCCGTCCAGAAGTGATTCAAACTGTTAATTGGGGAGGCGATCCCAATAAGGCATACGAAACAACCCATGCTGAGGGAAATGTGCGTTTGTCTCCTCGTAAATCTTTTGAGTTGTGGAAAGAAACGGTTCGCCTGAAATCTCTCCCCTGGAAACAGGTGGAAATTAAGGCCGCACTAGAATTGAGAAAGGCGATTATTAATATCGTGCTGCGCCAGGCGGATGAATTGGCTCAATTGGCACAAGATTTGGAACGTTCTAATGCAGAATTGAAAAAGTTTGCCTATGTCGCCTCCCACGACTTGCAAGAACCCCTCAATCAAGTGGCAAACTACGTGCAGTTGCTAGAGATGCGCTATCGCGATCGCCTCGACGAAGATGCTCAAGAGTTTATTGGCTATACGGTTGAGGGAGTCAGTCTCATGCAAACCCTAATCGATGACGTACTGGCTTACTCAAAGGTGGACATGCAGGGGGCAGAATTTGCCTTTACTGATGCAGAAACCGCTTTAGAAAAGGCGATCGCCAATCTGCGGGGACGCATTGCCGAAAGTGGTGCCAGGATCACTCGCGATCGCTTGCCAACTGTCATGGCAGACGGAACTCAGTTGATGCAACTGTTCCAAAACCTGGTTGGCAATGCCATTAAATTCCGCAGCGAGAAACCGCCAGAAATTCAGATCAGTGCCCAACGAACCGAGGATGCATGGGTGTTTTCTGTCAAAGATAACGGAATTGGCATCGATCCTCAGTTTTTCGAGCGCATCTTTGTGATTTTCCAACGCCTGCACACGCGAGATGAATATTCGGGTACGGGGATGGGACTGGCGATTTGCAAGAAGATTGTTGAGTGTCACCGAGGTCGGATCTGGGTAGAATCAGAACTTGGCAAGGGAGCGACTTTTTATTTTACTGTTCCAGTAGGAGGACGGGATGGCGATCGCAGAAATACAAGGAAAGCCCAAAACTATCTTTTTAGTCGAGGACAATAAAGCTGATATTCGTTTAATTGAGGAAGCATTTAAGAATAGTGCAATGCCGCATCGGATGGTGACGGTAAGGACAGGGACAGATGCTATGGCGTATTTGCGCCGAGAAGGAGAGTATGCCAATGCACAGCGTCCCGACCTTATCCTACTCGATTTAAATTTGCCGAGAAAAGATGGGCGAGAGATATTAGCAGAAATTAAATCCGATCCCAATCTCAGACGCATCCCTGTGGTAGTTTTGACAACCTCAAGAAACGAGGACGATATTTTCCACAGCTACGACTCAAATGTGAATTGCTACATCACTAAATCCCGTAATCTCGAAGAACTCTTCAAAATCGTTAAAGGTATAGAGGAGTTTTGGCTACAAACCGTTATTTTGCCCTCAGAATGAAACAGTTATCAGTTATCAGTTATCAGTTATCAGTTATCAGTGACTGGTGATTGGTGATTGGTGATTGGTGACTGGTGACTGGTGATTGGTGACTGAGATAGCCCAGAAGAGGGGACAAGGAAGAATTAATCCTTTCATCCAAAATCCTTTCATCTAAAATCCAAAATCGGGAGAATCCAAAATCCTTTCATCCAAAATCCAAAATGGTATGAGTTGGGCAGAGCAACAACCTACACTCCCACCCCTGCTTAAGTTCAAGAATAGGTCAACTCTTTTGGGGGACGATTAGTGAGAGACTCGCAATGACTTGTCAGAAGCTTCTGAGAGCCGTTATTCGTTTCCTGTGAGTTGACTTCTCGGACAGGAGAGGTTTGCGTCAGGGGTAGGCTAATCTTTACGGTAGTGCCTTTACCGCGTCCGGCACTATACAAGCTAATACTACCTCCCATGAGTTCGATTAAATTTCGGGAAATAGCCAATCCTAAACCCGTTCCCCCAAACTTACGGGTTGTTGAACCATCCACCATTACGAAGGGGCGAAAGAGCTTGTCTTGTTGGCTGGGATCGATGCCAATTCCCGTGTCTTGAACGATGATGACGACCTTTGGCGCGTTGATAACGGTCGCTTCATCTTTTTCAAGGCGAATGCTAATTGCAACACTGCCTGATTGAGTAAACTTGACAGCATTGTCAATCGCGTTTAAGAGGACTTGTCTGAGTTTAGCTGGATCGGCATAAACAACGATATCGTTCGTCCATTCAGGTGTTTTCAACTTCAGCCCTTTCTTTTGGATGGGAACGATGTGTAAATTGATAACTTCTTTGAGCAGTTTGCTGAGATTAATGAGTTCTAGGCTGACTGAAAGTTTGCCCGCTTCAATTTTGGCAATATCTAAAATGTCATTAATAATATTTAGCAAGTGAATGGCTGCATCATCTGCTTGCTGTAAAAATTCGATCTCTTCTTCTCGGCTATCGCAATAACCTTCTTTGACAATGCGAATGCAGTTAATAATGCCGTTGAGTGGGGTTCTTAATTCATGGGAAGTCGTGGCTAAAAATTCGTTTTTCAGTTGATTGGCGTTTTGTGATTCTCTCCAAGAGGAGACGATTTCTTCTCCCCAAGCTTGGAGACGTTCGAGCATTTCTTGGATAGCTAAAGCCAGTTGATTAAATTCTCTAATTCTAAAGTTTTGAGGGCAATTTTGAGAAATGTCTTCTTTTTTAAAGAAAATTTCTTTTTTGGTAGCGTAATCTCTTAATTTTTCCAAAGGACGCGCTAACTCGCGGGAAATATACAAGATGACTAGAGTACTAGCAACAATTAAGGCTAGCGTCATACCAAATAAAACCCGTTGAATTTCTTCAAGCGAAGCTAGTGCCCTTTCTAGGGGAGCCACGGCTAGGATAATCCATTTTTGAGTTTTTTCGCTAGTAACGGGGCTGGGAATAGAACTGTAACCCGCTACGAGTTCTACACCATCTTTATGAAAGGCGAACAAATGCAGAAATTTCGACTCTCCTGCGATCGCGTTCCAAATCAAAACTTGTAGTCGTTTAGCATCTGCTTCCTGTCTGATATTGCGCCCTACTCGCTCGGAAAAGGGATGGGCCAAAATAGTTCCTTCTTGGTTGATGATCACTGTATATCCTGTCAGCGATCCCGGCTTAGTTTTGGACGTTAAGGATTCTTTTTCTAGCAGGGCTGATTTAAAACTCAGCATATAACGAATTTGACCGCCATCATCATACACGGGAGCAGACAAGAGGAGTTTTAGTTGAGTTCGATCAGTGCTTGGAGTTGTCTGTTGGTTGGGTAGCAAAAACTTAACATCAATAGAAGAGCTAGGATCTAGCTGGAATGGCTTCTGTCGTTCGGGCCACAAATGTTTATCTAGAGGAGCGATCGCTAGCTTGTCACAAGTACTAGCGACAATTTGACTTGTCTGAAAATTCGTTAACTGTACGCACTGAATTTGGGTTGGAAGTTTGATGGCCAGGCGATCGAGAAAAGCTTGCTGTTGCGGTTGCGATCCGAGTTTGAGAACAACGCTGTCGCTGGCTGTGGATAAATTAGCTTGTAGCGCTTCGATCGATTGATTAATGCTTTCCCTTTTTCTCACTGCACTTTCAGTCAAATTTTGGCGTGCTGTTTCTAGAAAAGCCGAACGAGCCTTTCGGTAGGTTACATAAACTCCCATCAGCAGCACTGGAACGCTGACCAGTAACAAGCGCGACAAGAGAATACGACGAAAAGAAGATTGACTGAGTGCCATAAAACCAGAGGTGGGCGCTAATCAAAGCGTGAATAGTCTCGACAAAGGAAGCTCCATAAGTGAGTGGTTAGGGTAACACCAGTATTAAAACTACGCTTAGCGAGTTAAGAGCGAATTACCTCTTTTTTTACCTATTCGTCTCCACTGTTATAGCATAGAGACCCATAAAACTACTTAATCAATTTGGGGAAAAATTTGTCGTCTAATTAGCAATTTAGTATGTTTTGGCGATTTTAAGAGAATAAAAACGCTGCAAGAATTAATGAATAGATTTTACAACATATATCCGGTTATCTCTCAAATTTTTTTTATGAATCGCCCTTTAACAACAGTCATCTTAGCTATGACGGCTGACGGAAAGATTGCCGATTTTCAGCGATCGCCTGCTCGATTTTCTTCTACCGTTGACAAAGCGCATTTGGAAAAGCAAATTTCTTTAGTAGACGGTGTTCTCTTTGGGGCGGGTACGCTTCGCGCTTATGGAACAACGCTTCCTCTCTCTAATCCTAAATTATTATTCGCCAGAGAGCAGCAACAAAAACCCCCACAACCCATACATATCATCTGTTCTGCCTCCGCTCAAATCGACCCCCAATTGCGTTTTTTTTATCAACCAGTCCCTCGCTGGTTACTCACGACTAAAGACGGAGCGAAATTTTGGCAAGAAAGCCAGCAAAAAGGATTCGAGCGCATTTTAGTAGCAGACACAGGGGAGATGGGGAGTGTGGGGAGACAAGGGAGACAAGGGAGCAGGGGAGCAGAGGAGCAGAGAAGCAGAGGGGCAGAGGGACAGAGGGGACAAGGAGGACAAGGAGGACAAGGAAGAATTAATCCTTTCATCCAAAATCCAAAATCTAAAATCCAAAATCTGATCAGTCACCAATCACCAATCACCAATCACCAATCCATTGATTGGATAGATGCCTTGGCCCAACTGAAGGAGTTAGGCTTGCACAAACTAGGCATTCTTGGCGGTGGGGAGTTAGTGGCTTCTTTGCTAGCGATGGATTTGATCGACGAATTTTGGCTAACGGTATGTCCCGTTATTTTAGGAGGTGCTACCGCGCCAACGCCCGTGGAAGGAATCGGTTTTTCAGACAAGCAGGCGCGACACTTGGAGTTATTAAGCATGGAACAGATTGAGGGAGAAATCTTTTTACACTACAAACTACAACGTTAAGGAATATTAAACTGGTGATTAGTGACTGGTCAGGACTTAAGCAAATTACAGAATTGTGGGCTTGAGCCTGTGAAAGCTCCCCTGTTTTAACGGGGAGATGAAACGCTTTTCTCGATGAGAGCCGTTTTGGTGTATAATTTTCCTGCTAGCACTATAAAAGCCACATAGGGCAAGAAACAGAAGGACAGGTTATTAAAACCTGGACGGTGGAAACAATTCTCCTTGGTGCAGCCCCTCCAATCCAACAAGAGCCTTCTAGGGGTGAGATGGTTAGAAACTGTGCAAAACACAGTTGTTGTTTGAGTAATAAGTATCCTGGAACTATTCAGGTAGTTCGCGAGGACACCGCGCAAGTAGCTTAAAATCCCAATGCTTATAGATTTGATTGATCGGTCTATTGGTAACGGAACAAAGTTTTAAGAAGCTACACGGCTTATAGCCGTAGTAGAGTGTCACTGATTAAATGGTCGAACAAATCAAGCGTCAATATTCCATCGCCTGGAGCGAAAAAATTGCTGAAATTCCGAAAATTGAATGGGATTTCCTGGCTGAACCTCTCAAAACGCCGTTTTTGGAGTGGGAATGGCTCAACAATCTAGAAACCTCCGGCAGTGCAATGGCTCGTACTGGCTGGCAACCCTGTCACTTGACGGTATGGCGAAACAGACAACTCATTGCGGCTGCGCCTTTATACATCAAAGGTCATAGTTACGGGGAATTTGTTTTCGACCATCAATGGGCAGATTTATCCCATCGCTTGGGGGTGCAGTATTATCCAAAACTCTTAGGAATGACTCCGTTTACTCCCGCAGTTGGCTATCGCTTTTTGATTGCGCCAGGGGAAGATGAAGAAGAGATTACAGAGATGATGGTCGCAGCGATTGACCATTTTTGCGATCGCAATCGTCTTTCTGGTTGTAATTTTTTGTTTGTCGCTCCAGACTGGCGAGTTTTGATGGAAAAATACGGATTTAACAGTTGGTTGCATCACAGCTATATTTGGGCGAATCAAGGATTTAACAGTTTTGATGATTATTTAGCTGTATTTAATGCCAATCAGCGTCGAAATATTAAACGAGAACGTAAAGCTGTTACCAATGCTAAATTGCAAATCAAAACTTTAGTTGGAGAAGAAATTCCCCATCATTTATTTCCTTTAATTTATCGATTTTATAGCAGTACTTGCGACAAGTTTTATTGGGGTAGTAAATATCTAACGCGAAAGTTTTTCGAGCAACTTTATCCTAATTATCGTCATCGCGTTGTTTTAGTGGCAGCTTATCAAGAAGATGACGAACGACATCCCGTAGGATTATCTTTTTGTTTGCGAAAAGGAGAAAATTTTTACGGACGTTATTGGGGATGCTTTGAAGAATACGATTGTCTGCATTTTGAGGCTTGCTACTATAAACCGATTGAATGGGCAATTACTCAAAGAATTCAAATGTTCGATCCTGGTGCGGGAGGAAGTCATAAAAAACGGCGAGGTTTTCCGGCAACTCCTAATTACAGCTTGCATCGCTTTTACAACTCCAAAATGAACAGTCTTCTTCGTCACTACATCGGTGAAATTAATGCGATGGAACAGGAAGAAATTGAGGCAATCAATCAAGATTTACCGTTTAGTAAACGGGAGATCGATTTTCAGATTTAGGAGTAATATTTGAGCGATCGCTAATGAGTGTGAATAGGCAAGCGAACTTGATTTCCCTTGCCATTCATGGCATCGATCGCATTATCGATCAGATTGATCCAGACTTGATTGAGTTCTCTTCCATAAGCACAGATGCAAGGCAAGTCGCCGTATTCTTTGGTGAGGGTAACGCCATGTTTTAATTTGTAGTTCATTTAAGCTAATACTCCTAATATATTGTTCATTTTCGCTTTCTAGTTGCGATCGCGCATAGAAACAAAGAACAAGCAAGGCTTCTATCGTCCCGTGTTAATCTTGTAAAGGTCTATTTTAAAGGGGAATTAAGTGACAGTTCGAGTTCGTATTGCGCCAAGTCCAACCGGAAATCTACACATTGGGACTGCCAGAACAGCAGTATTCAACTGGTTATTTGCTCGTCATCATGGGGGGAAGTTTATTCTACGAGTTGAGGATACGGACTTAGAGCGATCGCGATCGGAATATACGGACAATATTCAATCGGGACTCATTTGGCTAGGACTGAATTGGGATGAGGGCCCTTTCTTTCAAACCCAACGCCTCGATTTTTATCGTCAAGCTATTCAAACCCTATTAGATAAAGGATTTGCCTATCGTTGCTATTGTACTCCCCAAGAATTAGAGCAGATGCGGGAGGAGCAAAGAGCGAGAAACCAAGCCCCTCGCTATGATAATCGCCATCGCAATTTAACGCCAGAACAAGAAGCCGCTTTTGCAGCAGAGGGACGCAAACCCGTGATTCGTTTTAAAATCGAAGACGATCGCGAGATTGTTTGGAACGATCTGATCCGAGGTAAAGTTGTCTGGAAAGGAAGAGATCTCGGCGGCGATATGGTCGTTGCTCGCACCGCAGAAAAAGAAGGAGAAAACTTCGGTCAGCCTCTTTACAATTTGGCGGTTGTAGTCGATGACATCGATATGCAAATTACCCACGTCATCCGAGGGGAAGATCACATCGCCAATACCCCAAAACAGATTTTGCTATACGAAGCTTTGGGGGCAAAAGTACCAGAATTTGCCCATACACCGCTAATTTTGAATCAGGAAGGACGCAAGCTGTCTAAACGGGATGGGGTCACTTCTATTGATGATTTCAAGAAAATGGGTTTTTTACCGGAAGCGATGGCAAATTATATGACCTTGCTGGGCTGGACTCCCCCAGACTCAACCCAGGAACTCTTTACACTCCCGCAAGCAGCAGAACTATTTAGCTTGGATCGAGTCAACAAAGCTGGGGCAAAATTTGACTGGGATAAGATGGATTGGCTCAACAGCCCATACCTTCATCATCTGCCAGCCGATCGCTTGGTTAACTTACTGATTCCTTACTG
>CAYTUO010000157.1:0-9523 GCA_964441015.1 uncultured Pleurocapsa sp. | reverse complement strand
ATTTTGGTTTTCACCGTTGCCATCTCGATGCTTAGCTTATCTACCTTTTCATCAACCTTGTCTATCTTTTGTTCAAGCTTATCTAGCTTTTGCTCAAATCTGTCTAGGTATTCTTTTAAGTCTTGTTCAATGGTTACGCTCATCAGTGTTACACTCCAATTAGCTAAAGAATTTTCAAAGAAAGGGCAGAAGTCGAGATGACCGATTGGCGATCGCACAAGCAACGGGGCAAAAAATTAAAGGTTCGATTATTGCGCCAGTCTGGTTTCCATTATATTGATTAGCCTTGACAGACATAAGTAAGATAAATATACTTTTCTGCTAGTAGAAGAGTTCAGACGCAGTAATAATGTATAGTGGCTGTGGAAAAGTTTAATTTTCAAAAAGCTGACTGCCGTATCTTAAAAGCTTAGCCTTAGTCAGGTAAAGCAATTCGCTTGCTTGTTAATCGTGGGAAGAGGAGAAAAATTGATATCAGTTATTCTAAATAGAGCCGTTCTCAGCAAAATTAGAGCGAGTAGATTATTGTCTAAACTAACTTTCAATTGCGATTGGAAATCGAATATATGAGAGGGTTGTCCGAAGCATGAACCTGCGACAAAAAGCGGTAAAAGGTGTAGTTTGGTCAGTCATTCAAAGTTGGGGAAGCCAAGCAGTTAGTTTCATCGTCTTTTTTCTACTTGCTCGCCTGCTCGAACCAAAAACTTTTGGTTTAGTAGCAATGGCAAGTGTTTTCTTGGCTTTCATACAGCTATTTTTGGATCAAGGATTCTCTGTAGCACTTATTCAACGCCATAAAATTGAGCCAGAACACTTAGATACGGCTTTCTGGACTAACATTGGGATCGGAGCGCTGCTGACATTATTTGGCATTGCTAGTGCTGGATTAGTTGCTGATTTTTTTAAACAGCCTGAGTTGACAGCAATTATTCGCTGGTTATCCTTAAGTTTCTTGCTGAGTGGACTCAGTGCTGTACCGCAGGCAATTTTCTCTCGCAATCTCGCCTTTAAACCCTTAGCAATACGCTCGCTGGTGGCAGTCTTAGCTGGCGGTCTTGTAGGCGTGGCTATGGCATTGACAAATTTTGGCGTTTGGGCACTAGTTGGCCAGCAGCTAGTCAATAGTTTGGTTCAAGTTATCGTTCTCTGGTGGGCTAGTGATTGGCGACCAGGATTTCAAATATCAAAAAAGCATTTTCAGGAGTTGTTCTTTTATGGAATTAATGTAGTTGGAATTGGGATTCTTAACTTTTTCAATCGTCGAGGTGACGATCTTTTAATTGGATATTTCCTTGGGCCAGTTGCTTTAGGGTACTATAGTATCGCCTACCGCCTTCTCCTAATCATGACGCAATTATTGACTGGTGTTACTAGTCAAGTAGCAATGCCTACATTTTCCAGGCTACAGCAAGATCTCGAACAATTGCGAAGTGGATATTATATGGCAACACAGCTTACAAGCTTTATGGCTTTTCCCGCTTTTTTTGGTATCGCTGTATTAGCACCGATATTAGTCCCCTTTTTGTTTGGGCCACAGTGGTTAGCCAGTATTCCAGTCATTCAAATTCTTGTATTCATTGGGGTTCTCCATTCAGTAGAATATTTAACGTCAACTGTGATTATGGCGGTCGGCAAACCCTTATGGAGATTAGGTCTCAATTCCTTAAATGGTGTAACTAATATCATTGGTTTTGCGATCGCAGTTCGTTGGGGAATTGCTGCTGTTGCTGCGTCATACGTGATTCGAGGTTATCTTCTCTCGCCCCTTCCTCTTTTAGCCGTAAAAAAACTAATTCACATCGATCTGAAAATCTACTTTCAGCAACTGGTTGCTCCAATTGTCGGCTCGTTAGCGTTGGTGGTTGCTATCTTAATAGCTCAACATTTCCTTAGCGATTTAATAAATTTGTATGGATTATTAGCTGTTTGTTTGATTGTTGGTACTTTGGCATATATGATAACTATCTTGTTAATTGTTCCAACCCTTTTTCAACAAGTCCTCAATCTCGCTAAATTAGCTTTACCTACTAGAACAGGTAAATTCTAATTGGAGAAACAATATCAAGAAATATGAGTTTAGAAACTAAAAGTCCTATTTTCATAGTTGGCTGTCCTCGCTCTGGAACTACTTTATTGCAAAGTCTACTAGCATCTCATCCGCAAATAGCTTCATTTCCTGAGTCCCATTTTTTCGTAAGGCTTATCAAGGATCGCGATTTTTTACGACGTGCTTTGGGAATTGCTGCGAAGCCAGCAAGAATAAGATTTGAGCAATTTCTTCATGAAATAGCTCATGAGGAAATGCAAATATATTTGCCTAAGCAAGCCTTATTCATGCACCAATATACTCAAGCCTTTCTCAAAGTATTAGATCGATTAACAGAAGAACAAGGCAAGAGTCTTTGGATAGAAAAAACGCCCGATCATTTATTTTATATTGATAACATCGAAAAACTAGTTAGTAGAGCAAAATTCATTCACATTATTCGTAACGGGGCAGATGTAGTAGCGTCTCTTTACGAAGTTACTCAAAAGTATTCCGAAATTTGGCATGAACCGTGGGATATTGACCGATGTATCAATAAATGGATTGATGCTGTCAAAACTAGCTACGATCATATACATAAACCTAACCATATACTTGTTAGCTACGAGCAACTCATTGATAGCCCTGAAGTTATATTAGAGAAGATTTGTAATTTTCTAGGAATTCTTTTTGAAGATAAAATGCTTCAACAACGAACAAAAGTAATATCACAAATAGTTTTAAAAAATGAGCAGTGGAAAACCTCAGTTAGTCAGACAATTAAAAAAAACAAACATAAAAAATTTTACGAGCTATTTGATGAAGAGCAAAGAAGTTACATTGTGGAAAACATAGCAAAAGTTAATATATATAGACTATTCCACAATCACTAGAAAATAAAGAGTAGAATATCGTAAGCTCTAAAAAATAAGATTCAAAAAAATAAATATAGGAGAGTTATCTTGATAACAGATAAATCAATTAAATCAATTCGCACGCTCTTCTTGACTAGATATAGACCTTATCCTCCCATAGGAGGATCTGCTTTACGCAACTGGCAAAACATTAATCTTATGATGAAACTGGGAGAGGTTGCTGTTTTTTCGATTCCATTTGACTTATCCTTATCTAGTGAATTAAATAATCATTCTGAGCCTCCCCCTGGTGTATTTTTATGGAGCTATGCCTATCCAGAGTCGATCAATAGCAAAAAGTCGATGTGGCAAAAGGTTAAGTACTGGCTAAATCTTTACAAACATCAAATAACTGAATCAATATACACAGATTCTGTTGCTCAGAAGTTGGAACGTATGTTGGTAGAGTTTAAGCCTGATTTAGTGGTTATTGAAGAACTGGCATTATATTCGTATTTATCAATTGTTAAGCAGCAAGGATGCAAGGTCATTTACGATGCACACAATGTTGAGGGATTTCTAAGAACAGACATCAGTTTTCCCAGCAAGAGCTTAAAGTCAATTATTAGCAAAAATCTCCAAACATATAAAATCAAGTCTATTGAGCGCGATTTTATTCAACGATCTGATGAAGTATGGGTGTGTAGTAATACCGATGCTTCTATGCTTTGCAACCTATATAAAAACGACAAGTTTCCTACTGTTCACGTAATCCCTAACTGCATTGATGTCGCTAGTTACAAGGCTATACGATTAGGTAATTTCAAGCTACCTAGTAATTTAGAAAACTACCCTTTTACTTTACTTTTTACCGCTACTTTTTCATATCGACCTAATCAAGTAGCAGCCCAGTTACTTATAGAGCAAATATTTCCTCTGATACTACAAAAATATCCAACTAGTCGATTAATTTTAGCTGGAAAAGACCCAAGCACTCTGATGCTAGAGGCAACTCAGCAAAATCCAAATATTATCGTAACTGGATTAGTCAAGGATGTTAGTCCTTATCTGGCAGCTTCTAGCGTTGTAATTGTACCACTGATGCAAGGAAGTGGAACACGGTTAAAGATTTTAGAAGCATTTGCTTGCGGTCGTCCAGTAGTAAGTACTAGCAAGGGAGCAGAGGGACTAAAAGTTGAAGATGGCAAGCACCTACTGATTAAAGATAGTATCGACGATCTGGTTGCAGGAGTAATTGAGCTATGGGGAAATCCTGACCTAGCTCAGAAAATTGCTCAGAATGCTTATGAACTAGTGAAAGCTAAGTATTCTTGGGAAGTAGTTGGCAAAGATGTGGAACGAAATTTAATAGAACTGTTCTACAATCTACGCTTTCATTAATATGAACGTGAGCTTCTATTAGTATAGATTGAAAGACAATAAATTTTGACTTTAATTCTGAATTCCCAACCTAACTAAACCCAACTACATTTAACTAGACAAAACTTTTATGCAAATCTTGATTCCTGATATTTGTCAGCCAAATACTTATGTTCACGATCTAGCCTATGCTTTTGAAGAACTGGGACATCAGGTATTATGGGGTGATGACAACCTATTCTACAGCAAATGGCAACCTGATGTGATTGCCTGTCAGTGGCCGGAGGGTTATTTTCGTACTTCTTATTTCCGCATTGGTAGTCTTCAAAACCTGGAAATTTATCATCTAGAAGCTTTACAAAATAAGTTGGATCAGGTAAAAAAGAATACCTTGATTCTCGCTTTCGTTCATAACATTAAGCCTAGACCTACTGGAAATCGCGAATTAGATAGTAAGCTTGAGAAGCTATTTCAAATAAGCTATGGTAGTTCTCATGCTTTTGTACACCTTAGCAAGCAGAGCATATCTGAAATCAGAAGTTATTACCCAGAACATATCTATAAAGATAAACCATCACTAATTATTTCTCATGGCTTGAATGAGCAACTCAGGCATAGCTATCCTCTGTCACACAAGGAAATAGAGCAAAAGAAAATTGAAGAATTTCGTATTTTTGTTCCAGGAACTATAAGATATTGGTCAGAATTAACTTTCTTAATTCGTGCATTTATCGAAGCAAGAATTCCTAACAAACGGTTAGTAATCGCTGGTGGAGGCCCTGTCTTTGAAGGGAGACATCCTGTAAAACCTTTGAGGCGTGCTGCAATTAAGAGTATCCCAGGTGTATCTCTATTTGCTCGTCGCCTTAATGACGAGATGCTTTGTCGTGAAATTGTCGCTGCTGATATTCTAGTATCGCCTCGGCTGTGGGCAACTAATTCGGGAATTCCTTATCTTGCTGCCACCTTTGCTAAACGATGTATTGGACCGAATGTGGGCAATCTGCCAGATGCCTTGAAAGAGCTTAATGGTATTATTTTCGAGCCAGAAAATCCATCGTCACTGGCAAGAGCTATGGAGACTGCCTATAATCAGAGAAACTTTTGTTTTGTTCCAGACCCTCCTTGTCCATCTTGGCGAGACATTGCCCAGCAGATAGAAGAATTCATTGTTATGTTGAAGAATCAAAGTTTAGTGCAAGAGACAAATTTAAATTAAGCAGGACATAATTATGGGACTCAAATTTTGCTTACAATAACCAACAAAAAAGTATCATATGCAAGTCACGGTGATTATTCCTACCTATAAGCGAATAGAATATCTCAAGCAAGCATTGAACAGCGTTATCAACCAATCCTATCAAAATTTTAATTGTTTAATTGCGAACGATTGCCCAGAGGATTCCAACAAAATTAAAGCAGTGTTATCGGAAATTGCCGACGAACGCTTCATATTGATTGACCATCAATACTCGCAAGGAGGTAATGCAGCGAGAAATTCTGCTTTAAAGCAAGCAAGCGGAGATATAATCGCCTTCCTTGATGATGATGATATGTGGCTTCCCAATAAGCTACTAATGCATATCAACAAGCATCAGGTTAACCCCAATGCTGGTCTAATCTATTCTGGAATCATACAATATTGGGACAATGATGAATTACCTTCTAGAAACTTACTCGCGACAGCACCCCCAGAAGATATTATTTATTCTATGAGTACTGGAGGATTTTGTCCTTACACGACAAGCTGCGTCACAGTTCGCAAGATATGTTTTGATAAATGTGGCTTGTTTGATGAGACTTTAGAGAGTTTTCAAGATTGGGATATGTGGTATAGAATTGCTCAAAAATATGATTTTGACTACATATCAGAACCTTTAATTGTCTTTAGACAACATTTAGGCGAGAGAACTTCTATATCTATAGAACGTAGAATCAAAGGATTAGAACAAATAGCAAATAAATGGAAACAAACTTTGCCTAATGCTAAACAATTTAAACTGATGTTTTTGAAACTAGCGTATATATCTTTCATTAACCAATTAATTTTACAAGATCAAAAAAGAAAGGCTTTTAAGTATTTATATGAGCTTCTTAAACATAGCAATAAACTGATAGACATAATAGTTATACTTAAAGTTTTAACTAGGTTTTTTCTAGATTTAAAAAGCTACAAATTTATGCTAAATTTATACATAAAATATAAAATAAATTTTTAAATCAATCTAAAAAACAAGAACAAAACTTTAGTTTAATTTAACTTATGATAATTCAAAATTTGTTTTTTTTATTAATTCTCTTTCTTTATATCTATTCACCTCCATTGTCAATTATTTCTCCCGGCATCTTATTATTTGTAGTTTCTTTAATAGGTTTATTTGTTTTTTTTTGGAAATATACGTATAAAATCATAAGATATAGATGGATTGCTCTAACTTTTGCATTTTTTGTTGTAAATTTATTAGTGGCGTTTTTAACAGACAATTCTATAAATAACTTTTCTAAAATAAGCTTTTCACAAACCAATACCTACCAACAAATCTTAATTCTAGTAGAAGTCTTTCCCGTAGCCTTATTTCTGTCTTTTTATGGAATAAAAAAATTAAAATATTCTTTGATTAAATTAATGTCGAGCTTAGTAAAAATAGCATTTTTGCAGTCTATTGTTTGTTTATTAATGCTTTTATTACCTAGCTTAAGATATTATATTTTAACTTCAATACTAAGATATAACCCAGAAGATAAAATATTTGAGTCATATCTATATTCTGTCCGTTCCTTTGGCATAAGTGATGATTATTTATTTTCTTTGCCTATCTTTCAAGGAATTGCTGTAGTTTGTCTTTTGCTATTGTGGTTAAGTAAATTTTCAAAATACAGCTACCTTCACCTCATGTTTATTTTACCATTTTTATTGCTATCAATAGCCTTAAATGCAAGAATTGGATATGTTGCTATTTTAGTTTTTTTATTTTTTAATACATTCCATGTATTAAAAAATAGCGGTTCAATAATAATGTCCCAGCTAAGCACTCTGATAAAGAAGACATTCACGATAAGCTTATTGCTTATCGCTCTGTATTTATTGTATCAATTATTTATGTTTTCAAACTTAGGAACAACCATTACGAAAAACTATACAGATATAGATAAAATTTTGAAGTGGAATAGCGAAATTGTTGAAGATACTCAATTAATTCTAGAAGGAAACAGTGAAATTGATAAAGCGGGTAATTATTCCAATCTCCTTAGAGAACATGTGCATTTTCCATCTAAATTTGAAGAGATATTATTTGGCAAAAGTCTTTATGTTTTTAGCCAAAAATACTCTAGTAAAGCATCTGATATAGGATATATTCAAAATATATACTATGGAGGACTAATATATTGTTTTATCTTATATATTCCCTTCATATTATTGGCATACGTTGCTTTTAAAAAACACAATGAAAAAGACATAAAAGTTTTCCTTTTATCAATTTTTATCACAATAATAATAGCTCATATGAAAGGAAATATTTTTAGTTCTAATCCAGGTTATAGAGGTGCTATATTAATTTTTATATTTGTCATTATTGAAAGTTATATATATCGTAATCGTTCACGGGGGTTATCTGGCTACGGTAAAAAATAGGTACACACAGATGGTAAATTAAGAAGCATGAATGAAAACTGCCTCGCCTACGGGATTGAAATATCCGGTTCAGATTGGGAAGAGACTCCCGCCAGTGTCAAACAACTGGTGGAGAAAATGCGGCAGCATATCAAAGAATTAGAACAAAGACTTGCAGATTTAGAAGCTCAACAGCAGGAACTGTTAGAAAAAATCAATCGCACATCCAAAAACTCATCATCCCCACCGTCAAGTGACCCACCAGGATTCGGGAAACCGAAGCCAAAAAAGAAAAGCAGCAAAAAACGAGGGGGTCAGCAGGGACATCAAGGAAATAGCCGAGACCTATACCCCAGAGAAGAATGTAGTGAGGTCATAGACCATCATCCAGAAGAATGCGCCAATTGTGGAGCCGCCCTGACTGGAATTGATACAAACCCCTATCGTCACCAGATAGTAGAAATTCCGCCAATCACACCCATAGTTATCGAACATCGTTTACATCAATTGACCTGCACAGGATGTGGTACAAAAACCCGTGCCAAGTTACCAAAAGATGTCAACCCAAGTGGTTACGGTGTCAGAGTCGTAGCTCTAGTGGCACTATTAAGTGGAGTGTACCGTAACAGTCAAAGAATGGTACAAAGTGCCATGCAAGAAGTGTTTGGGATTTCCATCTCATTGGCAAGCATCAACAAACTAAGACTCGAAGCAAGTCAGGCAGTCGCAACCTGTGTAGATGAAGCCAAAGAATATATTCAAAACGCAAACATCGTCGGAGCCGACGAAACCAGCTTTAATCAAGGAAATATTGACGGGAGTAATCCAGAACAACGGAAAGCTTGGTTATGGGTGGCAGTCACCCCACTAGTGACATTTTTTGAAATCGCCCTCACCCGCTGTACCCAAGGAGCCAAAAATTTGTTAGGTGAGAACTTTCGTGGCATTTTAAACTCCGACCGTCATGGTGCGTACAACTGGGTAGACCTAGAACGCCGGCAGTTATGTTGGGCGCATCTGCGACGGGAATTTATCAAAATCTCGGAACGTCCTGGAGTCTCGGCGCAACTGGGAACTGCACTGCTCACACAGCAAGAAAAGTTGTTTGAGTTATGGTATCGAGTTCGAGATGGCACTTTATCTCGTGGTGATTTTGTCGAGTTGGTTGAGGAGATTCGCTCATCCATCAAAGCCACTTTACTTGAAGCTGACGAATACCAAATCACAGCCAGGGAAAAAACTCCCCTCGCCAGAACAGTTCGCACTTGTCGTCAACTGCTCAAAGTTGAGTCGGCCATGTGGTTGTTTGTCACCACTGTTGGTGTCGAACCTACTAATAATGCTGCTGAACGTGCTATTCGTCCGGCTGTGATTTGGCGACGGACTAGTTTTGGCTCTCAAACCCAAGCCGGTAGTGTTTTTGTTGCCCGGATGCTCTCTGTGGTCACCACTCTCAAATCCCAACAGCGTCATGTTTTGGAGTTTATGACTCTGGCTGTTCAAGCCGCTCGTGCTGGTCATTCTCCTCCTTCTTTACTTCCAGAAACTACTACTTGTTCTGATGATTCTGACTTGTTGAGCGCTGCCTAATTTTATTCCTTGATTTTGGGGGTTGTTTTTCTTCTTTTTTATTACCCCCTGAACGCTTAC
>CAYTUO010000156.1:0-9572 GCA_964441015.1 uncultured Pleurocapsa sp. | reverse complement strand
AAAATCCTTTCATCCAAAATCCAAAATCGGGAGAATCCTTTCATCCAAAATCTAAAATCCAAAATCCGATTACTGATTACTGACCACTAGGGATTTCAATAACAGTTGTTCAATTTGTTTTACGGAGGCGCGAGGAGAAAGACGAGGTAGGGGTTTTTCTCCGGTAGGGAGATTTTGACACAAAACTGGAATTTCGTACTGGTATGCCTCAAACCAATCTGGACGAGTAGTGATGTCTCGCACTTCCAGTTGAAAGTCTATCGTTTGTATCTGTTGTAATTTTTCCTGCAATCCTTCACATAAGTGACAACCTGGCTTGCTATAGAGGATTAAATGCATTGATTTAATTGATTTGTGTTTGAATTTTTGAGAGCATCCCAAATGTGTAATTGTAGTTTGAGCATCTCGACGAGCGTATCTCCCAAGGCGAGCAAGATGCTCGCACTACCTATGATAAATTTGCCAAAATGAGATGCTACAGAATTTTTCGTACAAATATACTATCTTATTGAGTAGTTTCAAGGTTCAGCTATATTGCTCTTCTACGTCCAGATTAAACAACCTTTGCAGGGACTGAAGGCATCGCCGACGGGCTTCAATATCCTGCTCTGCCCGCAGTTGTACCATCGGTTCGTGAAGAATTTTGTTAACAATGCCTCGCGTAAGCGCTTCGATGACTTCTTGGTGTTTTTCGGCAAATTCTGTACCCAAACGCGATAAAGCTTTTTCTAACTCCTGTTCGCGGATGGTTTCAACTTTAGAGCGCAAACAACTAATAGTTGGAACGGTTTCGAGCGATCGCCACCACAATTCAAAGGCTTCGATTTCTTCTTCTAGCAATGCTTCGGCTTCTTGTGCTATTTTGCGGCGGCTTTCGTAGTTCTGTGCCACTACCGCTTTTAAATCGTCTACGTTATAGGAATGCACGTTTTCCACTCCCTGAACGTCAGCATCGACGTTGCGAGGTACAGAAATATCGACTAACATTAAGGCGCGATCGCCCCTTAAGGAAGTTTCTAGGTGTACCCGACTGATAATGGGTTCGGTTGCGGCAGTACTGGTAAAGGTAATATCTGATAGGGCTACTGCGCCCATCATCTCTGTCAGGGGATGAATTTTCAGGCTGGCTTCTGGGAACTGACTGGCTAGCTCTTCTGCTCGCAATTGAGAACGGTTGACAATCGAGATCTGATTTGCTCCTTTTGCCAGTAGGTGCTGGACTAATAAACGAGACATTTTCCCCGCACCGATAATACAGACGCGACAGGCAGCTAAATTCTCGGCTTTCAGGTACGCTAATTCTACGGCTGCCGAACTGATGGAAACCGCGCCAGTCCCGATACTCGTTTCACTGCGGACGCGCTTGCCTGCGGTCATGGCTTGTTTGAAGAGGCGATCGAGTACCTGTCCGAGACTTTGATATTTTTGTGCCAATTTATGAGTATTTTTAACCTGCGCTAAGATCTGTCCTTCGCCTAACACTAAACTTTCTAGTCCGGCGGCAACCCGCATCAAATGGCGTACCGCGTCTTGGTGCAGGAGAATGAATAAATATCGCCGCAGTTGATTTAAGGGAATGTGAGCGATCTCTGCGAGAAACTGGCTGATTTCTCGTACTCCCTGGTCGGTTTCCGTTGTTAGGGCGTAGATCTCCAGTCGGTTACAGGTACTGATAATGGCAACTTCACTAATGTGGGGATAGCCCCGCAGGTGTGCCAAAACGCTTTCTATTTTGGCTTCTTGAATACTCAGCTTTTCACGGACTTCTACGGGTGCTGTTTTGTGACTCAAACCCACAACGACGATATTCATGAGTTCTCCTAAAGTTTTTACCTTCTGCTGTTTCAATCCAAATTAAGTTAGCGGTTAGTAGTTAGGGGGTTGTCTTCTACTAACTACTACCTACTAAGTTAATGCCTAATGACTTACCTCAGTTGTAGATACTTGGGTTGCTCGAATAGGTGTACGGTATCTACGAAGCGAGCCGTCTTAGACTGAGAGGAAATGACTAAGCTTTGCGTTCTCGCACCGCCGTGGAAGAAACGAACGCCTTCCATCAGGGTACCGGGAGTGATTCCGCAGGCAGCAAACAGAACGGTTTCTCCGCTTGCCAGTTCTTCTGCGTTGTAAACGCGATCGGGATCGTTAATTCCCATTTCCTTGAGACGAGCGATGTTGCTTTCCTTGCTTTCGCCAATTAAGCCAGTCTTGACGATTTCTGGATCGTAAATTAACTGTCCTTGGAAGTGACCGCCCAAGCAACGCATAGCTGCTGCTGAAATTACGCCTTCTGGGGCTGCTCCAATTCCCATGAGTGCATGAACGCTTGTCCCTGCAAAAGCACAGGAAATCGCCGCCGAGACATCGCCATCGCTAATGAGTCTTACTCTCGCACCTGCTTCGCGGATTTCTTTAATGAGTTCCTTATGACGAGGGCGATCCATCACGATGACTACGAGTTCCTCAATGGAGCGATTCATGCACTCAGAGATGATTTTGAGGTTTTCTGTAGGGGACTTGTTAAGATCGACATGACCTTTTGCCGCAGGTGGAGCAGCCAATTTCTTCATGTAGAAGTCTGGCGCAGCAAACAAACCACCTTTCTCGGAAATGGCGAGTACTGCCATAGAACCGTTTTGTCCGTAGGCAACTAGGTTCGTCCCTTCGCAGGGATCGACGGCAATGTCAATCTCGATCAGTTCGTCTGGATTGCAATATTGTTTAGCATCCTCACGAGTACAGATGCCCACTTCTTCTCCAATATAGAGCATGGGAGCTTCATCCCGTTCCCCTTCACCAATAACGATGCGACCCCGCATCTGGATTTTATTCATCCGCTCCCGCATGGCTTCCACTGCCACTTGGTCGGCAGTATTTTTCTCGCCTTTGCCCATCCATTTGGCTGAGGCGATCGCGGCTTGTTCGACAACTTCGATAATTTCTAAACCCAGCGTACTTTCCACGGAATTTTCCTCCCAACAGCTTATCTGGTTTTTCTGGCGTAGTTTGTTTACATTCAGTCAAAAGTCTATCAGAGAGTGGGAACTCCTTGAAATTAAGTCTAGTCTCGCCACTTGTTAAGTTTTGTAAAGTTTCCAAAAAAAAAAATAAACCCGCTTATGCGGGTCTTCAGTCGTTTCTTAGGAGGAAATTTGGTTCAAGTAGTTTATTTATGCCCAAGGATCGGGGATTTGCTTGTTAGAGGGAGCTTTGGCACGCTCGCCTGGTTGAGTAGCGGGCTTAGGATTAGGCTGTGTAGCGGCAGGTTTGGCTGCGGGTTGGGTTTCTTGGGGGGGAAAATCGAAGGCGATCATTGCTTTTCCCGACTCGAATTCTTTTTGCAGTTCTTCCCACTCAGCAGGTGCGCTGAGTTCTTCATAGAGAAAGGACTCTGAAACAACGGTCTTTTCCTTATCGGCTTCAAAACCCCTTCTAGGTTGCGATTGGTAACCCATCTCTAGAGACTCTTCGCTAAAGAAACCGTCGGAAATGACGGTAGCTTCTTTATCGACTGCAAAATTTTTACCAGCAGGTTTCCAGGTTTGTGCTTCTAGAGACTCTTGGGAGAAGAAAGCCTCCGAGAGCATTGTAGCCTTATCTGCCTCAGATCCTCTTCTCGATGAGGGGCGCATTTCCGGTTCTGGGGCAGAAGCATTAGGCGAAGAAGTTTTCTGCTCGGTTTCTAACTCTTTTTTAAGTTGTTGAAATTCGCGGGTGAATGTTTCGAGTAAATTTTCTAGGATTTGTAAGCGTTCGGACAGGTTGACTGAGGATGCCATAGTTGTAGTCTCCAACGAGCATGGGTTGGTTCTTGAGTTAGCTTATTGTTCTCTATTGATCAAAATTCCCAAAATCGCTATTGAACTTACTAACCCATTAAATTTTTTTCTCGTAGGCATCCTAATTGAGAATCTAATCGCGATCGCTCATCTTACCTAAATATTTGGTCAAATAAGGAGAAAACACTTCATAGATTAAAGTTAAAGGCTTGCGATCATGCCAAAACAAGTAGTGACGACCCCAGAATGGCCCTTTTTCGGCAAAAGCAACTTCTAAAGCCTTTGAATGACCGTAATAGATTCCCTGAATATCTCTGTACAACTCGGTATGTAAACGAGATAGGCTTTCCCAAATTGGGAGAGAGCGATTCTGTAAATACTCATCGACATGGTTTGCATCCCACCATGATGTCGCATAAGCTAATCGTTGACCGGATGCGGTTCTCAACCAAACCTGTCGTCGTAACCTTGGTTCAGGAACGGCTTTGATTTGATTGGGTGCCCCGTCATCCTCTATCCCAATCGGAGTCATATCTATCACATCGACCTCTGTTTTTTCACCTGTTAGCAGTTGCAGGTGACGAGTTGGCGAACCATCTCCTAAGAGTAGTATTTGCCATGTAGGGGCGAGTTGCTCGTGAGGTAATCCTTGGCGAACCACATTTTCTCCTCCTTTCCAGATAGGAGTTAAGGCGTACCATTGAGTTGTTTGCGTCGCGCTGTCATGAGCTTTAAAGGTTGCAGTCAAGGCTCTTTACAAAACTTAACTATTCTTTAAGTTTATGATAGCAGAAAGCGACGGAATGGGAATGGTGATTGGTGATTGGTGACTGGTGACTGGTGAAATTTAGCCAAATTAGCGAACTAAGAGCCAAAAAGCTCCTAATTCCTAATCGCTATTTCCTAATCGCCGCTCTCTTACATTCCCATAATTTCATATCCTGCATCGACGTAGATGATTTGTCCGGTAATGCCGCTAGCGAGATCGCTACAGAGAAAGGCGGCTGTATTGCCAACTTCTACTTGGGTAACGGTGCGTCGCAGGGGGGCAACTTGTTCTACATGATGGATCATATCGAGAATTCCTCCGACGGCTGATGAAGCCAGGGTGCGAATTGGCCCAGCAGAAATGGCATTGACGCGGATCTTGAGAGGGCCCAATTCTGAGGCCAGATAGCGAACGCTCATTTCTAAACCAGCTTTAGCAATTCCCATCAGGTTGTAGTTAGGGATCACTTTAACTCCATCCAAGTAGGAGAGTGTTAGAATACTGCCTCCTTCCGTCATTAATGGTTTTGCGGCTTTTGTCAAACTCGCCAGAGAGTGGGTGCTAATTTCTAAAGCTTGAGTAAAGGCTGCTTTTGGAATAGCGCTAAAGTCACCCGTTAGTCCTTCTTTATCTGCGAAAGCGAGGCAGTGAATGAGAATATCTAACCTATCCCACTTTTGTGCGATCGCCTCAAAGGTAGCGGCAATCTGCTCTTCATTCTGCACGTCACAGGGAACTAATATACTAGGATTTAGAGGAGCGACTAATTCTCCGACCTTTTTCTCAAAACGTCCTTTGTCATCTGGTAAGTAAGTGACACCGAGATTAGCGCCAGCTTTGTGTAGCTGCTGGGCAATTCCCCAGGCAATAGAGCGATTGTTGGCAATGCCAGTAACGAGCGCGTTTTTTCCAGTTAAATCTAACATAATCTACATCTTTAAATTTAAGCGGCTGAAGTCACCTATTTCTAGGATGTGCGTATATAATTTTTGTACGAAAGCAGGGATGATTGCTGCCGATAAATTCATTTTGAAGCAAAAAGTACCCAAAACTTCTGCAAGCAAGATAAAGTGTTGTATTTAGTTCCTAAGTTAAACACGCCTTAAAAATCGATCGAAACTCTTTTTTCCAGTGTTTAATAAATTGTGATGGATCTGTCCCTGACTCAAGAAAAACCACTAGCAGCCGTATTCCGTCAAGTTGGTGGCGGCGGATTTCCTCCCGTCGTCGAACCATTTGAGCGAGGAAAAACGATTTTTTTCCCAGGCGATCCCGCCGAACGAGTTTACTTTTTACTCAAAGGGGCAGTTAAGCTATCAAGAGTATATGAGGCTGGGGAAGAAATTACTGTGGCCCTATTGCGGGAAAATAGCGTATTTGGGGTATTGTCCTTGATTACAGGACAGCGCTCTGATCGCTTTTATCATGCCGTTGCCTTTACGCCTGTAGAATTGCTGTCTGCTCCCATCGAGCAATTTGAGCAAGCTCTCAAAAGCAACCCCGAACTGGTAATTTTGATGTTACGGGGACTTTCGTCTAGGATTTTACAGACGGAAATGATGATCGAGACGTTAGCTCATCGAGATATGGGATCTCGATTGGTGAGTTTCTTGTTAATCCTCTGTCGGGATTTTGGCGTACCGACTGCTGATGGGATTCGGATCGATCTCAAGCTATCCCACCAAGCGATCGCCGAAGCGATCGGCTCTACCCGCGTGACGATTACTCGACTGTTGGGAGATCTGCGAGATAAGAATATGATTTCTATTCACAAGAAAAAAATTACCGTTCATAACCCAGTCGCTCTCAGCCAACAGTTTACTTAAATCGATAACCTCGAATGACTAGCGCCTATATCCTAGTGGCAGCAATGTTAGTGTTGGGTGGCTTAATTGCTGCATTAGGCGATCGCTTGGGAAGCAAAGTTGGGAAAGCTCGCCTGAGATTATTTAATCTGCGTCCTCGTCAAACAGCGCAGGTAGTCACGATTGCGACAGGGACTTTAATTGCTGCTTCAACGTTGGTAATTTTGTTTACTCTGAGCAAGTCTTTGCGTCAGGGATTATTTGAACTCGATGAAATTCTCAGGCAACAGAGACTGGTTAAGGAGGAGTTAGTCAGAGTTAAACGAGAAAAGGAACGAACAGAACAAGAACTTTTAGTCGCTCAAAACGAACAAACTACGGTCGCAAAACGTCTTAAAGATCTCAACCAAAATTTTGCTCGCGCACAAACAAAATTGAAGGCGGTTTCTAAGCAAGCGAAGCTTCTACGAGATGATATTAAAACGCTATTGACGGAAAGACAGCAGTTAGTAGAGCAAAAAAATGATTTGGATCGGCAAATTACTCAACTGCAAGAAAAAGTACAAGTTAAAGATCGAGAATTGACCAAGCAAAATCGACAAATTGCCGAGCAAAACAAAATTTTAGAAGAGCGCAAAAATCGCCTTCAAGAATTAGAGAAACAGCAAGAATTACTGCAAGCTAAAATCTCCGAGCAAGATAATTTAATTGGCAAATTAGATAAGGCGATCGCCAATAAAGATGACAATCTCAAGAAGCGAGAAGAGCAACTAAAAGAATTAGAATCTCAACAAGCATTTCTGAAAAAAGAAATTGATGTTCTAGAACAGTATTACCAAACTTATCAAGAGTTAAGGGAAAGAAGAATTGCTATTGTTCGTGGACAAGTTCTTGCCTTAGCTACTGTTCGTGTTGTCGATCCCGATGCAGTTATTAGTGCGATCGATCAGCTATTAAGACAAGCTAATCGCAATGCTATTGCCGCCACTCGACCTGGAAAAGAAAATCTTCAAGAACGAGTCGTTCAAATTACTAAAGCTCAGGTTGAAGAGTTGATTAATCGCATTAAAGATGGACGAGATTATGTAGTCAGAATTATCTCAGCAGGTAATTACGTTCAGGGAGAAAATGAGGTTCGCGTCTTTGCTGATGTTTCTCCCAATCAAAAAATCTTCAACCGAGATGAAACTATTGCTACTATTTCGCTCGATTCACTAAATTTAACTGAAGAAGATTTTCAAAAAAGGCTCGATATTTTGTTAGCTGCTTCTCAATTTAGTGCTAGGAGAGCAGGCATTCTAGGAAATATTCAAGTTGAAGATGGGAGTATTAAAACTATCTTTAATTTTCTTGAGCAACTCAGTCAATCTCAAGAGATTCCAGATGAAATCAAAGCCATAGCATCAGAGAATACTTATACAGCAGGGCCTCTTAAACTTCGATTAATTGCTATCAAAGATGGGAAGATTATCTTGAGTACTGAAATCATTGCTTAAGGAATATCTTCTGGCAAAATAGTCATCATCATCTCTTTGCTAACTGGAGATAGCTTGACAAGTCTATAAGTTTGTGAGAAATGCGGGTTTACGGTTCCGGCAGCAGGATTTGTGATTTTTGAATAGTGGAGAAATCTATGATATCAATGCCAAAGACTTTGGTGACTTGCGCTCATCGCAATAACCCAGAGTGCGATCGCTGTGTTTTGAATTTAGCTTGACAAACGATTTGCCCCGCGCCGTAACGAAGTTCGGCGGCGGGATGAATCGTTTTCCGCTTAATTGGGGCTGTTCTGACTTTCTACATACTTTTTCAACACCTCAATTGTGACACCTCCACAGCTAGCAATAAAATAAGAGTTATTCCAAAAAGTGTCTTTCTAATAAAACTTTTCAAGTCTTTCTGAAAATTCTTTTCTTATCCTTCTGCTAGTGACAGTTTTGATATTATTTATCAACGTACTCAAACAAATCTGAGGTTTGTACTGAAACAAAATATGTACGTGGTCAGATTCCCCATTAAATTCTATGAACTTGCAGTCCCATTTTTCCATTAACTCGGTAAGGATTTTTCCTAAGAAATCTAACATCTCTTTGTTGAATACCTTCTTCCTGTACTTTGGAGTTAACACTAAATGAGCTTTCAAGTCTGAAACTCCCCTTGCTCGACTAATATATTCTTCTTTCATCCTTGACACTTAATTTAAGGTTGAGTTACACTAAGTATAACTTTAAAGGTCGAGAATTGCAATGAGAAAAGCTTACCAGTACAAGTTAAAACCTAACACTAAACAAAAAACAGTTATAGATAATTGGCTTGAGCTTCTAAGAAGACAATATAATTATCGTGTTGCTGAAAGACTTAACTGGTATGAGCAAAATCGTTGCGATATCAACTCTTGCTCTTTGATAGTTTGCCATCTCCCTCAGTTAAAAGAGCAACCTTCTTACTACTCTCAAAAACGTGATTTGGTTAAGACAAAAGAATTATTTCTTGAGTTTAAGGAAATTCATTCTCAAGTTCTACAAGATTGTGTAGAAAGAGTTAAGAAGGCTTTTGACCGATATCTAAAAGGAGACAAAACCAATAAAACAAGTGGCAAACCTCGTTTCAAAGGAGTAGGTAGGTATCGGAGTTTTACCTATACTCAAATGAAACAAGATTGTCTTTCAAATGGATTTGTTAATCTGCCTAAAATCGGCAAGGTTAAATTAATCCAACATAGAGAATTGCCATCTGGTTTCACTATTAAAACTGCTACTATCACCAAGAAAGCTGATGGCTATTATCTAACTTTGTCCCTAGAAGATAAATCAGTTCCAGTAATAACTATAGACACTATTCCTACTCTGGAAAATACTATCGGTATTGATATGGGGCTGAAGTCTTTCTTGGTTACTAGCGAGGGAGAAGAGATTGAAATTCAGCGACACTATAGAAAAGCTCAGAAGCGTTTAAGAGTTAAACAAAAGAAAGTTTCCCGGAAGAAAAAAGGAAGTAAAAATCGTAGAAAAGCAGTAGCTAAACTAGGGCGAGTTCACCAAAAAGTAGCTAATAAAAGAAAAGATTTTCACTATAAGACAGCAGCTAATCTGATTAAAAAAGCTGATGTTATTGCTTATGAAAAGTTAAATATAAAAGGACTGGCTAAAACCAAACTAGCCAAATCTATTCTTGATGCGGGTTGGGGACAATTTCTAGAAATCTTAAAACTCAAAGCCG